>VBDM01000087.1:0-5803 GCA_005881355.1 Betaproteobacteria bacterium | reverse complement strand
GCCATCGCCACCTTCGAGGAAGACCGCGGCGCCTACGACCAGGCCGACGCCGCCGGCTTCATCAAGCTCAACGCGCTGAGAATGCGCATCGCGGCGGGGCGTCGGAGGAAATCCGGGCGCTGACGAATCCCGCGTTTCATCGGGAGCCGCACCGTTGCGCATACAGATCTACTCCGACGTGCATCTCGAGCACGAGCCGTTCGCGCCGCCGGATACCTGCGCCGACCTCGTCGTTCTCGCGGGCGACATCGACAACGGAGCGGCGGGAATCGAATGGGCGAAGCGGACTTTCCGCTCCCCCGTGATCTACCTGGCCGGCAACCACGAGTATTACGAGGGCGAGTTCGACTCGGTGCAGCAGGCCATGCGGGCGGCGGCGCGGAACGGCGCGGTCGAGCTTCTGGACTGCGGCGAGACCGCCTTCGACGGCACGCGCTTTCTCGGGTGCACGCTGTGGACCGACTACTCGCTTGCGCCGCAGGCCGAGCGTCCCGCGGTCGTCGAGGCGGCGCGGAAGCTCAACCCGGACTACCAGTTGATCCGCCGCGGCGCACGGCTTTTCTCGCCCGAAGACGCGATCGCGCTTTGCACCCGGCACCGCGCCTGGCTCGAAGCGAAGCTCGCCGAGCCGTTTGCCGGGAAGACCGTGGTCGTCACCCACTTCGCGCCGCACCCGCTGTCGATCGCCCCGGCCTATGCCGGCCACCCGGCCAACCCCGGTTTCGTCCTCGACCTCACGGGAATGATGGGCCGTGCCCCCCTGTGGATCCACGGACACACCCACACCTTCTTCGACTACAGCGTGCGCGGCACGCGCGTGATCTGCAACCCGCGCGGCTATCCCGGCGAGCCGACCGGGTTCCGCCCGGACCTGACCGTCGAGCTGTGACGGGCCCCGCGTTGTTGTAGGGTTTCACCCTATAGAGGGAGTACCGACATCCATACCCGCGCGCCGCCACACGGGGGTGTTGACAAGCCCTTATGACGCCCGTATAAGCAAATCAGCTGCAGGGGATCTCCCCCAAAGCTAACGTTTCTTCCTCAATTCTTGCGAGGTCTAAATGAAAAAAATTCTCATTGCTGTTGTTCTATCCGCGGTTCCTGCGTTTGCATTCGCCCAGAATACGAACATAGGGGGCTGCGGCTGGGGAGCCAAGCTGTTTGACGGCCAGAGCGGCGTCCTGCCTCAAGTTCTCGCCGTGACCACCAACGGCACCTCGGGCAACCAGACCTTCGGCATCACCACCGGCACCTCCGGCTGCACGCAGGACGGGGCGGTGAGGTCGACCTGGAAGACCGCCATGTTCATCGACGGCAACAAGGAACGCCTGGCCCGCGACATGTCCATCGGCAACGGCGAGACGCTGGATTCGCTCGCTCACCTGATCGGCGTCCGGGACGAGCACCGCGCGGCGTTCAATCGCGTCGTCCAGGAAAACCTCTCCCGGATCTTCCCGTCCGACAACGCGGCCACCGGGCAGATCGTGGTGGCGCTGAAGCAGGTCCTGGGCTCGCAGAGCGAGCTCGCGCAGTACGCCGCTTCGATCTGAAGCACCTCTAGCTCATACTCCGCAAGGGGACACCCAGTGGAAGTCCACTGGGTGTTTTTTTTCCCGGCGGCCCGATGCCCTCCCCGCCGCGCCGCTGGTGCAGTTTCCTGTGCCTGCTCTGCTCGCTTGCGCCCGGCGCCGCCTCCGCCGCCTATCTCGACGAGCTGATCGCGCGGTCCCGGGAGCTGCGCCTCTCCGAGCGCCGCGAATGGCATCGCCTGATGCACTACACCGCCGATCTGGCGGGCCCCGGCGTGCACAGCCTCGCCGACGCGCGCCGTTTCTTTCTGGCGCCGGACGGGAAAACCAATCCGCAGGGGGAGCTCGAGGCGACGCTCGCGAGCTTCTTCTCCGACGTCCGGGAAACCCAGGAGACGCAGAACCCCCAGTGCGCCTTCATCTCAGTTGGCCTTCGACTCGGCGCGCATGGCGAAGCGGCCGTGCAAGCGCTTCAACGAGTGGCGTGCGGCACTCAATCCGCAGGGCGTGACACTCGTCTTTCCGACGGCGTATCTCAACAATCCGCCATCGATGTACGGTCACACGCTGCTGCGTATCGACGCCAGGGACCAGGACGAGAAGACCCGGTTGCTCGCCTATTCAATCAATTACGCCGCCAACACCGACGAAACCAACGGCCTCGCGTTTGCGATCAACGGCCTGCTCGGCGTCTATCCCGGGATGTTCTCGATCTTGCCGTATTACCTGAAGGTCAGGGAGTACAACGATCTGGAGAACCGCGACATCTGGGAATACGAGCTGAATCTCACGCCCGAGGAGATCGACCGGCTGCTGATGCACGCGTGGGAACTCGGGCCGATTTATTTCGATTACTACTTCTTCGACGAGAACTGCTCGTACTACCTGCTCGAGCTGCTGGAAGCCGCGCGGCCCGATCTCGATCTCACCCGCGCCTTCCGCTGGTGGGCGATACCCTCCGATACGGTGCGCGAGGTGGTCAGGCAGCAGGGATTGCTGAAGCGCGTGGTGTACCGCCCTTCGAACGCGACGGTCATCCGCCACCGGCTGGGGCTGATGAACCCGGAGGAACGCGCGCTCGCCGGCGAGATGGGCCGCGGACGCATCTCGACCCGGGATCCGGCATACGCCGCGCTGCCCGAAACCGCGCGCGCTCGGGTCCTGGAGGTGAGCCACGATTACCTGAATTACCTGCGCACCACCGGCCGCAGACCCGTCGACGAGCCGGCCGTATTGGCGCGCGATCTGCTCCTCGAGCGCAGCCGCCTCGGGGCGGGGACTGACGATCCCCCGGTTCCCGTGCCCGAGGTGCGCCCGGACCAGGGCCACGGAACGTCGCGCATCGCGCTCGGCGCGGGCCGCCGCGATCGCGCGAGCTTCATCGAGTTGCGCGCCCGCCCTTCGTATCACGACCTGATGGACCCGGACGGGGGCTACGCCCGCGCGGCGCAGACCGAGTTCTTCGACCTTGCGGTGCGCGACTACGGAACGGGCATCGGACCGAGGCTCGAGGACCTGAGGCTCGTGAACATCGTCTCGATCTCGCCGCGAAACGAGTTCTTCCGATCGTTGTCGTGGAAAATCGACGCCGGCTGGGCGCGGCACCGTCTCGCCGGCGGCGACGAGCCGCTCGTGTTCGGGGTGCACGGCGGCCCCGGTCTCGCCTGGACCGTGCCCGACTCCCTCAAGGGAAACACGACGATCTACGCGTTTCTCGAATCCACGGCCGAAATCAACAAGCACCTGGAGAAGGGCTTCGCGCTGGGCGCCGGCCCCAGCTTCGGCGCGCTGACCGATCTCAGCCCGCGCTGGCGGGCCGAGGTTTACGCCCGCACGCAGCGCTTCTTCTCGGGGGACGCCGATACCGCGTGGGCCGCGGGCCTGCGGCAGCGATACACGCTGGCGACCGACTGGGCGCTGCGCCTCGACCTGTCGCGCGAGCGCCAGGAAAAGCAGTCCTGGAACGCCGCGCTGATTTCGCTGCACCATTACTTCTGAACATGAGGATCCGCCTCGCGGTGATTCTCCTGGCGGTGCTCCCGGCCGGATGCACGTCCCTTTTCTTCCAGCCGCACCGCGTCCTGGTGCACACGCCCGACCAGCTGGGGCTCGCTTACCGGGAAACGCGCTTTCGAACCGAGGACGGGCTCGAGCTGTACGGCTGGTTCCTGCCCGCGAAAGGCAGCCCGCTCGGCACGATCCTGCACCTGCACGGCAACGCCGAGAACATCAGCACTCACTTCGCCGGCGTGGCCTGGATGCCCGCGCGCGGGTTCAACGTGTTCGTCTTCGACTACCGCGGCTACGGCGCATCCGAGGGACAGCCGGACCTGGAGGGCGCGCAGAAAGACATCGACGCCGCGATGAGAACGCTGCTCGCGCGCGGCGACGTGGACAAGGACCGCATCGCGGTCTACGGCCAGAGCCTGGGCGGCGCGCTCGCGGTGTACAACGTCGCGCGCTCGCCGTTTCGCGATCGCATCCGCGCCCTCGTCATAGAGAGCACGTTCTCAGGCTACGTCGAGATCGCCCGGGAAAAATTCGCCGACCACTGGTTCACCTGGCCGTTCCAGTGGATCCCCTTGCTCACCGTGGACGACCGTTTCAGCCCGCTGCCCGTGATAAAGACGATCAGCCCGATCCCCTTGCTGATCCTCCACGGAGACCGGGACGCGACCGTGCCGGTCCATCACGGGCGGGAGCTCTACGATGCCGCGCTGGAACCGAAGCAATTGTGGATCGTGCCCGGCGCCGGACACATCCAGGCGATGCGGGAGACCGCCCAGCGCGACAGATTGGTCGAGTATTTGCGCGCGGCGCTCGATGACCACCACTCTGCCGCTCGTTCGATCTCGCGCTGAGCGCGAGGCTTGATACGGGCGCTAAGCGTCAAGCTCAGCCAAGACGGCGAAGCCGCGCAAAAAACTCCGCAGCCGGAACGCCTTCCTCCCGGTCGGCCTCGTCCAAGGCAGCAAGAAGATCTGCCTCTTCTTCGGGCGAGAGCTTCACAACCGCTTCGTCGCCTCGAGCGAGGACAGTAACGGCCGTTCCCTCTGGCAGAGAGAGGCCTTCAACGACGACTTTTCCGTCAATTACGATGCCTGAAACGACTTGCATGCCGGACGACACCGCAACAGGACTAGACCGCCCCTTGAGGAACCTGGGGACGAACGCCCGGTGCTGGAGCTCCGCGAAGCATTCCTTCGACACTGAGGTCTTCATCCACATCGGGCCAATGAAAACCCACACCGGGGCCGATGATCTCCCAGTTTCGTCGTTGCTTCGGAGTCGCGTTTGCGAGGCGTGGGTACCAGGCGATGGGAACCGAGAGCTTGCGTCCGTCGGCCAGCGAGACGATCAATTCGTCCTCAGTGACCTCGAGCCCGACGGCTAGCGGTTCATTTGGTCTTTCCAAGGTGCTCATTCCATTTCTCCAAGTATCGAGCTACGTTGTCACGCACAAAAGCGCTTCAGCCGCGCCGCCAGGTGCCGAGCGACACTCCTGCCGGCGCGCAGCCCTCTCCCACCGGAAGCTGCGCGTACTTCCAGGTGATCGTGTTCCCGTCGTCGGACACCCTGCCTTCGACCGGGAATTCGCCGGTCGGCGTCGCGCAGTGCCTGCCGTTCTGCTCCGACTCGAGCGCGGTGCCGATCGGCACCACGCCGACGAGCCGGCGTCCTTCGAGCCTGCCGTGGAACACCGGCCGGTTCGGGTAGTCCCGGCGGATGCAATCGGCAGTGCGGCAGGTCTCGACCAGCACGATCTCGATCGCGTCTTTGGAGGAGCGCGCCTCGTACCGGCTGAAGCTGTTGCGCCACTTTCCCGCCACGTCCCGCGCGCGCGGCACGCCTTCCTTGCGCGGCTTGACCTCGTCGGCCCGGCGCACGCGCTCGGCGAGCGGATCGAAGAGCGGCGCCACCCGCGCGCGGGCCGGCGCGACTTTTCCCGGCGCCGAAACCGCGGGCGGAGAGGGAATCACATCCTGGCCTGAGGAAACGCAAGGCTGCGGATTGAAACAGCGCGACCCGCAGCCGCGCGCCGCCAGGCTCCCGCCCAGCGAGGCGCGCGCCCCCTCGCAGGCCGGGCCCGACCCGAAAGGCCCCTCCCTTCCGTTGCTGCCCTTGCCGAGCTTCGCGCAGCCCGAGCAGTACCAGTCGAAATAGTACGTGACCGCCGCTCGGGCGCCGGGCGACAGCAGCAAGGCGCAGGCGACGACGATCAAAACGGAGTTCGGCGCAGAACAGAGATTATTCTTCGGCGGTTCGCTGCGACG
>VBDM01000083.1 GCA_005881355.1 Betaproteobacteria bacterium | reverse complement strand
AGGGCCCGTCCACGGGCTTTTGCAGATTCCAGATCTCGTCGAACGGCCCGGCCGGCGCGCCCGCCTGGTCGCGGATCGAGCCGGAGAAGCGCACGCTCGCCCAGTGCAGCCCGCCTTCGGTTACGAGCTCCAGAAGCGCGGCATTCAGCGTCACCACGTCGGTTTGGGAGTCCGGGTGCGAGGCAACGTCGTCCTTGAGCGCGTCGAACAAATCCCCGGTCGTCACTTCGCGAAGCAGCGCGAGGTCGCCGCGATCGTTGGCTTCCTGCAGGCGCACGAAGTTGCGCTTCGCCTCGCTCAGGAAACGCTCGACATCGAATCCGGCCGGGACGCTGGCGACGAACCGGCTGCGGTACTCCGCTCCCTCGCCCGCGTTGCCGTGCAGCGGCGGCGCAGCCGCCGTCCCGCCGCCCAGACCGGAGTAGCGCGTCTGAGGCGCCTGCTGTCTTGGCAAGATGCGCATGAAGGCGAACACCGCCACGCCGGCAAGAAGGGCCATGAGGAGCGCACCGAGCACTTCCGCGAAACCTCCCTGCGCGAACAGCCACCCGAGGCCAAGCCCCGCAGCGAGCCCTGCAAGGGGGGCGAGCCAACGGCCGGCGCCTGAAGGCTGGGGCGCCGGCTGCTGCACCGGGGGCGTCGCCTGCTTCGGGGGCGTGGTGATCTGGCGCTGCGCTCCGAGACTGCGGCCGCCCCCCAGCCGGGCCGCCTCTGCGCCGTCCGACCACAGACCCGCACCGAGCGCGAGCACGATCAACGAAACGGTGAGTTTCCCCATGGCTTTCCCCTTCGGCTCAGAATTTGTAGCCTCGATGCAACGCCGCGATACCGGCGCTCAGGTTGAAATATTCGACGTTCTCGAGTCCCGCCCGTTCCAGCATGCCCTTCAGGGTCACCTGGTCGGGGTGCATGCGGATCGATTCGGCGAGGTAGCGATAGGCGGCCTCGTCGCCCGCCACCGCCTTGCCGAGCCACGGCAGCACGTTGAACGAGTACCAGTCGTAGGCCTTGGCGAGCGGCCGCCACACGCGCGAAAACTCGAGCACGAGGAGCCTTCCCCCGGGCCTGAGCACGCGCCGCATCTCGGCGAGCGCCGCGTCCTTGTGCGTCATGTTGCGCAGGCCAAAGGCGACGCTCACGCAGTCGAAATAATCCGAAGGAAACGGCAGCCGCTCGGCGTCGCACTGCACCGCGGGGATGGGCCGGCCCCGGTCCAGAAGGCGATCGCGTCCGCGCTCCAGCATCTCGCGGTTGACGTCGGTGAGCCATACTTCTCCGCTCGCCCCGGCGCGCCTCGCGAATTCGAGCGCCAGATCGCCGGATCCGGCGGCGACATCGAGCACGCGCTCGCCCTCGCGCACGCAAGCGAGCGTCACGGCGAAAGCCTTCCAGAGCCGGTGCAGCCCCGCCGACATCAGGTCGTTCATCAGGTCGTACTTGGCCGCAACCGACGAGAACACGCCGGCGACGCGCCGGGCCTTCTCGGCCTCGCCGATGCTGTGGTATCCGAAGTGGGTTCGACTCACGCGAACATGCTAGCAGGTTGGCGAAAAAGGGGGCACACCCTCACCCGCTCAAGGCTCGCGGCGCGCTCCGGCGGCTTCGAGTCGCTTGAGATAGGCGTGCCAAAGAGATGCGCGGTTGACGCCGAGCTCGTGCAGATAGTCCCACGAATAGATCCCGGTACCGTGCCCGTCGGAAAAATGCGGCTGCACCGCGTAGCTGCCCACCGGCTCGAGGCTCAGGATATCGACCTCCTTCTTGCCGGCCTGGAGGACTTCCTGTCCCGGCCCGTGGCCGCGGACTTCAGCCGAAGGAGAGTACACGCGCAGGAACTCGTAGGGCAGCTCGAAGCGGCTGCCGTCGGAAAACGAAATCTCGAGCACCCGGGATTTCTGGTGCAGCTTGATCTCGGTCGGAGTCGGTCTGTCCGCGGCTGCCATGGCGCGCTCGCGACGGCGAACGAACGGCGGCGAGATCCTAAACCGCCTCGAACGTGACTCGCTCGAAATCGGCGCCGCGGTCGACGACCGATGCGAGCCGCACCTGTCGCGCGTTGTCGGTGTACACCTCGATCGCCCGCTCCGGCTTGAACCAGCCTGACGGCAGGACGAGCGTCTCGGGGGCCTTGAGGGCGGCAACCGCCGGCAGCATGAGGGCCGGTGCGTAAGGCTCGCTTGAGGCAAATGCCCCCCGGACCGCGACCCCGAGGGGAACGCCGGGAAGGATCTGCACGCCGATGCACAGCTCGAATTGCTGCGAAACCGACAGCCACCGGACCGTACATAGAAGAAAGGCTTTCGCGTCGGCGAGCCGGATCCCGAGCAGCTGACCGAGCACCAGGCGCGAAGTCGCCGCCGGATCGATGCGCTGGAGCCTTACCCCGGATGCGCTCTCGTCCTTGATCTGCCAGGTCTCCGCGACGAAATTCTGCGCGGGGACGCGCTCGTCCTGGCGCGTGACGACGCGCCCGAGGGTCGCGATCTGCTCGTGCTGCACCTGAGACAGCTCCCGGAACGCGCCCGGCATGCGGAATGTGCCGCCGGTGACGAACTGCTGCACCGCCGCCATCCCGGAGCAGATCTGGGCGGTGCCGCTCGCGCCGCGTCGCGGATACGCCCGCGACTGCCCGTCCTCGCACCATCGCCGATGGAGCATCACGAGCAGGCTTTGCGCAAGAGAAGCGGTAACGTCCTCGCCGAGGCCGAGCGCCGCCGGGGTCTCGCCCTTCTTCAGCAGGCCGACGCGTTTGCGCAAGCTCTCGCCGACTTCATGGACATCAAGAGTGCGGATTTTTTCGCCCTCCGCGGCGCGGCGCGAGGCGCCGGCTGCGCCAGCCAGATCGACGACGAGCGGCGCGGGACCGTCGCCTGGGGTACTCGCTACCGGCCCGATCGAGATCTTGCGCGTCCAGCTCTCGATCCACAGCGAAATGAGCTCGATCTGGCGGGGCGTGAGCTTGCTGGGGCTGGCGAGATGGAGCAGCAGGACCTGAGCATAGGTCTCGATGCAGTTGGTCTTCCCGTCCTTGTGGACCGGGTGCGCGACATCGTCGTCGGCGACGTCCCGCTCCTCGGCGAAAACATAGACGCCGTGGAGCATTTTCCATTCGCGCTCACCGACGTCCTGATAGGCCCCGTAACAGGCCACCAGCTTCTGCCCCGTACACCACAAGGCGCGCTGGCATAAGAGCCCCGCGCCCACGCCGGAAGCGCCGCCGGCGGCCGCATTCAGGCAGTGTTGATAGCCGTTTGAGAGCGCGTCCCACAGAGCGTTCACCTTGTGGAAGATCTCGCGCTCGAGCTTCGCGAGCGGCGCCGGACGGTTGGAGAACTTCTTGGAAAGCTCCTTTTGCACGAAGGTCACCGGTTCGCGCAGCAGCTCCATGATCTTGAGCCGCTCCGCCGGGGCGATGTTGCAGGCGTTCAGCTCTTCGAGCTGTCCGAGGATCCGGTCGTGGGAAGGGCCGACGTTCACGAGCGGCAGGGTCTGCAGCCACTTGGCGCAACCGGCCGAGTCTTTGAATTCCGGAGCGGCGTCCGGCTTGATGGTCGGGGGATCGAAGTTCGCCATGCGGGTTAATCCAGCCGCTGTTTCAGCGCGAGCCCGAGCGCGCGGTGGTCCGGGCCCGCGCGCCGCCGCACGCGGGCTCGCGAAGGCTCGGCCCAGATCGGGCGGGGAAAATGGCGATCGTCCTCGCGTCGCGGGATCACGTGCCAGTGAAGATGATGCGTAAGGTTGCCGAGGCTCGCGAGGTTGACCTTGTCGGGCTGAAGGAGCTCGCGCAGCGCCGCCTCGGTCGCGAATACGGCATCCATCAATCGCGTGCGCTCAGGCGGTACAAGATCGGTCATTTCCTTTACGTGCCGTTCAAGGACCACCCGGCAGAAGCCCGGGTAATCGGGATCATCGACCAGCACGACACGGCAAAACGCGTCCCGCCAGAGCAAATCCCCGCCCGGAGAGTCGCACAGCTCGCAGGGTTTTTCGATCAAACCTTTCACTCCCGGCCGGCGCCCGGCGCGGGCGCCTGCCCTCGCGCCGAAGGATAGCAGAATCAGGGGCGGCTACGTGCCCGTCGCATTCGACGGCGGATCGGCCGGGACCGGGTCGGGGGGGAAGATGTCCCGGTAGCTCGCGTAGAAGCTGGCGAATACGGTGGGCAGCGCGAGCAGCGTAAGAATCAGCGACAGGAAGCGCAGCGTCTGTATCTCTCCGCCGGTCGTGGTCGCGGCGGCGCCCGTACCAAGAAAAACCGCGGTCAGGACGAGCGCCGCGTAGACGAAGAACGCCCGCCAATTCCGCCACACGGCGAAAAAGCTGTAGAAAAGCGCTTGGAGAGCGCCCATCCGGTTCCAGGCCGCGAGCACGGGAGCAAACCAGAAAGCCATCAG
Source organism: Betaproteobacteria bacterium (assembly GCA_005881355.1). GTDB lineage: Bacteria > Pseudomonadota > Gammaproteobacteria > Burkholderiales > SG8-39 > VBDM01. The sequence continues at coordinate 1,122 of VBDM01000083.1, read as the reverse complement.
GATCGGTACGGCAGCCAGCGGAGCAATCATCATCGCGCGCAGGAGGCTGCCGTCGAGAAGCGCCTCCTTCGGGGGAGGCTCGCCGGAGAGCACCCATCGCAGCAGCACGCCGGCGTCGGCGAGCGAGGCGATCCCGAGCACCGCCACGATCGACAGCAAGTACAGGACGCCCAGCACGATCAGCGTGGGCAGTTCGTTTCGGAAGCCGGAGAAAAGCAACGCCGGTCGCAACATTTCCCCGCGTTCGAGCACCGCGCACATAACCATGAAGCTCACCGAAAACGCGGGCAGCAGCACGGTCGAGGTCGCGAGGCCCAGGTAGCGTATCTGGCCGAGGAACGCCACGGCGACCCAGTAGGTGAAAACCAGAAACAGCCACATCACCGGGCTCTGGCGAAAGAGCGCGAAGCCCCTCAGGACCCAGAACCAGCCGTTCTTTGCGGGAACGATGCGCATCGCCTGGGCTCTAAATTCGGGCAAGCTCACGTGCGCAAGTGTGGTCCGGCGGCCGGTTTCAGACAAGGGGAAAAGGGCGCGCGCGGCGGGCCTCGAGCACTCTGCGAAAGTGCTCCGGGTCGTGCGCGTGCGTGAGCTCGCCCGCGCGCGGCAGGTAGAAATCGTACAAACGCGACACCCAGAACCGCAGCGCCGCGGCGCGCAGCAGCACCGGCCAGGCTTCCCGCTCCTCCTGGGTGAATTCGCGCGCCGCCCGATAGGCGGCGAGCAGCGCGCGTGCGCGCTCGCCGTCGACCTCGCCGGCCGGGTCGACGCACCAGTCGTTGATCGTCACCGCGACATCGAACATGAGCGCGTCGATCCCGGCGAAGTAGAAGTCGATCACTCCGCCGATCCGGTCTCCCTCTAACAGCACGTTGTCGCGGAACAGATCCGCGTGCACCGGCCCGCGCGGCAGATCGAGCCCGCGGTGCAGCGCCTGGAATTCGAGCTCGGAGGCAAGGAGCTCGCGGCGCGCCTCATCGAGGAAAGGCGCGATCTCGCGCGCAGCCGCGCCCCACCACCTCGGCCCCCGCGGGTTCTCGAGCTTTCCTCCGTAACCCCTTCCGGCGAGATGCATGTCGGCGAGAACGGCCCCCACCTGCTTGCAGTGGCGCGCGAGCGGGG
>VBDM01000082.1 GCA_005881355.1 Betaproteobacteria bacterium | reverse complement strand
GCGCGACGGCGGGTTTCGCGGGACGGTCGTCCTGATGCACAGCCCGCACGGCGCGACGCGCGTCGAGGGCGACTTGATCTACGCCGAAGCGAGCGTCGCGTGCCCCAAGGTGGCGCGGTTTGCGGCGACACACGACTTCGAGGGCGCGGAATTCCTCGCCGGAGTGCCCGGCACGGTCGGCGGGGCGCTCGCGATGAACGCCGGCTGCTACGGGTCGGAGACCTGGGACGTCGTCGCGAAAGTGTCGACGACTTCCCGCGAAGGGAGGCTCAGCGAGCGAGCGCCGGCCGATTTCGACGTGGGCTATCGCCGCGTCGAGCTGCGCGGATCGAGGCTCGGCGAAGCGGAATGGTTCGTCGCCGGCTGGTTCCGTTTCCGCGCGGGCGACGAGAAGCGCGCCCGAGCGCGCATCAAGGAGCTGCTCGCGCAGCGCATCGCCACGCAGCCGCTCGAGCTCCCGAACGCCGGTTCGGTGTTCCGCAATCCGCCCGGCGACCACGCCGCGCGGCTGATCGAGGCCTGCGGCCTCAAGGGCCATGCGATCGGCGGGGCGCGCATATCCGAAAAGCACGCGAATTTCATCGTCAATCCGAAGGGCGGGGCGCGCGCGGCCGACATCGAGGCGCTGATCGGGCACGCGCGCAAAGCGGTGAAGGAACGCTTCGGCGTCGAGCTGGTTCCCGAAGTGAGAATCATCGGGGAGGCCCCGTGAAGGCGAGTGACTTCGGAAAGGTCGCCGTGCTGACGGGCGGGCGCTCGGCCGAGCGTCCTGTATCGCTCAAGAGCGGCTCGATGGTGCTCGCCGCGCTGAAGAAGAAGGGCGTCAACGCGCATGCCTTCGACCCGAAGGAGCGGGGCCTGGACGCGTTCGTCGCCGAGCGCTTCGACCGCGCATTCATCGCGCTGCACGGCCGTTACGGCGAGGACGGCACGATCCAGGGCGCGCTTGAGCTGCTTGGCATTCCCTACACCGGGTCGGGTGTGCTCGCGAGCGCGCTCGCACTGGACAAGTGGCGCGCGAAGCTCGTGTGGCAGGCGTGCGGGATCCCGACTCCGCGATGCGAGCTGCTGACTCGTTCGAGCGAATTCCACGCCGTCGCGTCGCGGCTCGGCCTGCCCCTGATGGTGAAGCCCGCCAACGAAGGCTCGTCGATCGGAATGACCAAGGTGAAGAGCGAGCGCGATCTTCCCGAGGCGTATGCGCTTGCCGCCAACTACGATCGCCTCGTGATCGCGGAGGCCTTCGTGGACGGCGTCGAGCTGACCGCCGGGATGCTCGGGGACGCGCCGCTGCCGCTGGTCAAGCTCGAAACCCCGCGCGAGTTCTACGATTACGAAGCGAAGTACGTCGCGGACGACACCCGCTACGTCATCCCTTGCGGCTTGCCGCCGGACGCCGAGCGCATCATCCAGGACGAGGCGCTGCGCGCTTTCAGGGCGCTCGCTTGCAGCGGCTGGGGCCGCGTAGACCTGATGCTCGACCGCGCGGGGAGGCCTTACTTCCTCGAGGTCAATACCTCTCCGGGGATGACCGACCACTCGCTCGTGCCCATGGCGGCGCGTCACGCCGGATTGTCGGCTCGAGGAGGAGGGAGGCGATCGTGTGGAATAGCCTGCGCCTTGCCAACGCCACCGCGAGCCTGCTCTACGCGGCGGCGCTCGCGCTCATCGCCTACGCCGGGTCGCGCTTCCTGGTCCAGTCCCCGGCGTTTTCGCTCAAGACCGTTGTGATCGTAGGCGAACTTCGGCATGTCACGCGCGGCGACATCGTCGGCGCGCTTCAAGGCCGCGTGACGGGAACGATTTTTACCGTGGATCTGGAGGCGGTACGCGCGCTGTTCGAGGGCGTTCCCTGGGTGCGCCGCGCGCAAGTGCGGCGCGGCTGGCCCGATCGCCTGGAGGTGAGGATCGAGGAGCACGTCGCGCTCGCGCGCTGGGGCGAGCGAAGCGGGCGGCTGGTGAACACCCACGGCGAGCCCTTTTCCGGACGCGTCGAGGGCCCGCTGCCCGTTTTCTCCGGGCCCGCCGGCAGCGAAGGCGACGTGGCGCGCCGCTACGCCGCTTTCCGGGAGCTGCTCGCGCCGCTCGCCCTCGAGCCCGGGCAGGTCGCGCTCAATTCGCGCTTTGCCTGGCAGCTCAGGCTTTCCAACGCACTCACCGTGCAGCTTGGGCGCGACTCGGACAGGGACCGCGTCGAGGATCGCCTGGCGAAATTCGTTTCGGTGTACCCGCAGACGCTCGGCAAGTCCGAGAGCCGTCTCGATTATGTCGACCTGCGCTATCCCAACGGATTTTCGCTGCGGGTTCCGGAGGTCCAGAAATCCGAGACCCAGAAACCGGTGCGCAAGCGGGTCTGACATGGCGAGGGAGAACAAGAACCTCATCGTCGCGCTGGACATCGGCACCTCGAAGGTGGTGGCGATGGTCGCGGAGCTGTTTCCCGACGGCCGCATGGACATCATAGGCATGGGCGGCCACGAGTCCAAGGGTCTGAAGAAAGGCGTCGTCGTAAACATCGAGGCGACCGTCAACGCCATCCAACGCACGCTCGAGGAAGCCGAACTGATGGCCGACTGCAAGATCGAGCGCGTTTTCACCGGGATCGCCGGCAGCCACATCAAGAGCTTCAACTCGACCGGGATGGTGGCGATCAAGGACAAGGAGGTGACGCCGATCGACGTCGAGCGCGCCATCGAGACGGCGCGCGCGATGCCCATCCCGACCGACCAGCAGGTGCTGCACATCCTCACGCAGGAATTCATCATCGACGGCCAGGACGGCGTGCGCGAACCACTTGGCATGAGCGGCGTGCGCCTGGAGGTGAAGGTGCACATCGTCACCGGCGCCGTGTCGGCGGCGCAGAACATCGTCAAGTGCGTGCGCCGCTGCGGGCTGGAGGTGAACGATCTGATCCTGCAGCCGCTTGCGTCCTCGCTCGCAGCGCTCACCGAGGACGAGAAGGAGCTCGGCGTGTGCCTGGTAGACATCGGCGGCGGAACGAGCGACATCGCGGTGTTCCGCGAAGGCGCGATCCGCCATACGGCCGTCGTCCCGATCGCCGGCGATCAGATCACCAACGACATTGCCATGGCGCTGCGCACACCGACCGCCGAAGCCGAGGAGCTCAAGGTCCATCACGGCTGCGCTTTGAGACAGCTCGCCGAAGCCGGCCAGATGATCGAGGTCGCAGGCGTAGGCGACCGTCCGCCCAGAATGCTCTCCCGCCAGACGCTCGCCGAGGTAATCGAGCCTCGCGTCGAGGAGCTCTACACCCTCATCCAGCAAGTGCTGCGCGATTCCGGTTACGAAGAGCTCCTGTCCTCGGGAGTGGTGCTCACGGGCGGCTCTTCGGTGATGCAAGGCATGGTGGAACTCGGCGAAGAGATTTTTCACATGCCGGTGCGGCTGGGCATCCCTCGCTACTCGGGCTCGCTTTCGGACGTCGTCCGCAGCCCGCGCTATGCCACGGGCGTCGGCCTGCTGCTCGAAGGCGTAGTGCAGACGCAGCGCGGCCTGGTCGCGCGGCAGGGCGGCTCGTTCAGGCAAGTGTCGAGAAGGATGCGCGAGTGGTTTCAACGCAATTTCTGAGCGCAACTGAGACGGGAATCGAGGGGCGTGCCCCTTTGTCCGATAGCAGGGAGGAGGCGCGAATGGTTTCAGCGGAATTTTCAGCAGTGCGTGGTAGGCAGGCGGTTTTTTACTTCATCCCGGAAGGAGGCAAGCATGTTTGAAGTCGTCGAAAACACAATGAGCGGCACCGTTATCAAGGTGATCGGCGTCGGCGGCGCGGGCGGCAACGCCGTCGACCACATGATCCGAAACGGCGTGGCCGGCGTCGAGTTCGTCGCCGCCAACACCGACGCCCAGGCGCTCTCGCGCACGCAGGCAAAGAGCCAAGTCCAGCTCGGCTCTACGGGCCTGGGCGCGGGGTCCAAGCCCGAGGCGGGGCGCGCGGCGGCCCTCGAGGCACGCGACCAGATCGCCGACGCTCTGCGCGGAGCGCACATGGCTTTCATCACCGCCGGAATGGGCGGCGGCACCGGCACGGGTGCCGCCCCCGTGGTCGCGGAGGTGGCCCAGGAAATGGGCATCCTCACCGTCGCGGTCGTGACCAAGCCCTTCTCGTTCGAGGGCGTGCGCCGCATGCAGGCGGCCGAGGTCGGCATCGACGAGCTCTCCCGGCACGTCGACTCGGTGATCGTGATCCTGTGTCGATGGAGGAGGCGTTTTCCGCCGCGGACAGCGTGCTGAAGAACGCGGTCGCCGGCATCTCCGAGATCATCAACGTCCCGGGGCTCATCAACGTCGACTTCCAGGACGTGCGTACGGTGATGGCCGAGCAGGGCATGGCGATGATGGGTTCGGCGGCCGCCTCCGGCGTCGATCGCGCGCGCATCGCCGCCGAGCAGGCGGTGGCCTGTCCCCTGCTCGAGGGGGTAAATCTGTCGGGCGCTCGCGGGGTCGTGGTGAACATCACGGCCAACAAATCGAGCCTCAAGCTACGCGAGACCAAGGAGGTTATGAACACCATCCGCGGCTTCGCGGCCGACGACGCGACCATCATCTTCGGCGCCGTCTACGACGACCCCATCGGAGAAGAGCTGCGCGTCACCGTGATCGCGACCGGCCTCGGCCATCCGCAGATCGCGCGCCCGGCAAAGCCGCAGCTGGTGGTGCATAAGACCGGCACCGACAACATGCCGGTGGCGGGCGTGGATTACCGGGTGCTCGACGAAATGCCCGCCGTGATCCGCAAGAACCGGGCCTCGACCATCGAGGCTCTGCAAAACAGCGGGGTCGACAAGTACGACATCCCCGCGTTCCTGCGCAAGCAGGCCGACTAGCCAGAGGGAGCAACGACATGAGCACGGCAAAGAGAACCGGTATGCCCCGCTACCTGCGTAAGCCTCTGATCTCGAGACCGGCGCTGCGGCTGTCCGCACGGACCGCGCCGGTGCTGATCCGCACCGTCGCTTTCGTCCCCGCCTACCAGCGCAAGCGGCTGCACTAGAGCGCAGGCACGGCGCGGCTCACCGGAATCCGGGCCGGTGAGCCCGCCGGCTGTGCTAAAATCCAGCGCTTTCAATCGTCTGCGGCAACATACTGCAGCGACCGCGAATGTTCAAGCAGCGCACGCTCAAATCGGCGATTCGCGCCACCGGCGTCGGCCTCCACACCGGCGAGAAAGTGGCGATGACCCTGCGGCCGGCCCTGCCGAACGCGGGGATCGTATTTCGGCGCATCGACCTGCCTGCGCCCATCGATATCGCCGCCGACGCCTTCAAGGTGAGCGACACGCGGCTTTGCAGCACGCTCGAAACCGATGGCGTCAAGGTCGCGACCGTCGAGCACGTGATGTCGGCATTCGCGGGGCTAGGCATCGACAACGCCTACGTCGATCTCACCGGCTCGGAAGTGCCGATCATGGACGGGAGCGCCGCGCCTTTCGTGTTTCTCATCCAGTCGGCCGGGATCGAGCAGCAATCCGTGCCCAAGCGTTTTTTGCGGATCAAGAGCGCGGTTGAAGTGAAGGACGGCGAGAAGTGGGCGCGCTTTGAGCCGTTCGAAGGCTTCAAGCTCTCGTTCTCGATCGAGTTCGACCATCCCGCCTTCGAGCGCTCGGCGCAAACGGCCTGCGTCGATTTTGCGAGTACTTCTTACGTCAAGGAAGTCGCGCGGGCGCGCACCTTCGGCTTCATCCAGGAAGTGGAGGCGCTGCGCGAATCAGGCCTCGCCCTGGGCGGGAGCCTCGACAACGCGATTGTCGTGGACGACTACCGCGTGTTGAACGCTGAAGGGCTGCGCTACAGCGACGAGTTCGTCAAACACAAGCTGCTCGACGCGATCGGCGATCTGTACCTGATCGGGCACCCGGTGATCGGCGCCTTTTCCGCCCACAAATCGGGGCATGCCCTGAACAACCGACTGCTGCGGGCGACGCTCGCCTCGAAGGATGCCTGGGAATGGGTCACTTTCGAGCGCGAGGAGGACGCGCCGGCGGCCCTCTCCCGTCTGTTCGCCCTGCCCGCTGGCTGATCGGCGTATCCCGGCGTTGCGCCCTGATTGCGTACGAGCTTCGCGCGCCCGAACGTGCATTTGTGTCTGTTTAGGCTGGATTTTATTTGCAGTGCCGGCGCGCGATCCTCTCGAGCGCAATTTTAAGTTTTGAATCAGGAAGTTGCTCGCACAGCCCAGCGAGCTTGGCGGCGGCTGCCGCGCTCATTTTTGAAGATTTTTCAAAGACTTGACGCTCATGATCGAGGGGTTGCACGCGCACTTCCAATCCGGTAACCTCCACCCCTCGTTCTGAAAGCTGCTCCACCAGCGTCGGACCCATGAGTTTGAGCTTGGCGGCGACGCTGCTGCTGGCGGCAAAAATAACGACTTTTCCCTGCTTGTAGTTGGCGATTGAGCACCATCGCGCCAGGGATAGCGGCAGCGCCGCGGATAGAATTCCGCGCAACTCGATCAGGCGCCTGGCCTGCGGCATGAGCGAAGCGATGCCGTCGGGCTGATTCAAAAAGGCGCACGGGTTTTTCGGATGCATGTTCTGGGAATGCATTAAGTGCAGCCCTAGGAGGGCGGCGTGCATATTATTCTGGTTTCGAGCAGATTGGCCAAGGCGAGGTCTTTGACCTTGACCAATGGCCATTTGGTCGCCTGCGCCATATTCATGGCGCTGCTCGTTTTCAGCCTCACGCTCGGGCTCTTCTGGATCACAGTGCGCCACGCCGCCGAGTTCAAGTTTCCGCTGCTCGATTCGCTCGTCTTGTCCGCCCAGGAAGCGCAACGGCGCAAGACGGAAGAATTCCTGCGAGAAAACTTGAACGCCATGGCGGTGAAGCTCGGTCAGATGCAGGCGCAGCTCATGCGGCTGGATGCGCTGGGCGAGCGCCTGTCGGCCCTCGCGGGCTTGAAGCCCGGGGAATTCCGCTTCAACGAGGCGCCCGGCCGCGGCGGCGCGGTGTCGAGCATCCCGCCGCAGGATCTCTCGATGGCGGAATTCAACCGGCAGCTCGACCAGCTTTCCAGACAGATGGAAAACCGGAGCGACTCTCTCGGGATCCTCGAGTCGCAGCTGTTCGACGCCAAGGTGAAGAAGAAGCTCATGCCGACGATTCCTCCGGTCGACGCGGCCTGGAGCGCCTCCAGCTACGGCTGGCGCATCGATCCGTTCAACGGCATGCTCGCCATGCACGAGGGCGTGGATTTCCCCGTGGATATCGGAACTCCCGTTTTCGCGGCGGCGGGCGGCGTGGTGATCTATTCGGGACCGCATCCTCAATATGGTGTCCTGGTCGAGATCGACCACGGCAACGATTTCACGACCCGCTACGCTCATTGCTCAAGACTTCTGGTCAAGGAAGGCGAGGTGGTTCAGCGCGGAAGCAAGATCGCCGAATCCGGATCCACCGGCCGCGCCACCGGCCCGCACCTGCATTTCGAAGTCCGCTACCGCAGCGTGGCGCAGAACCCGATCCGGTTTCTTCAGGCCACAGCGCGCTAGCCGACATTTCCGGCGCCCCTTAGCACCGGCAGTCCCCATCGCGCGGCTTCCCCGCGCTCGTTCCCGCCCGAACCGCCGGAAGCGCTGTTCGGGCGTGATAAACTTCGAACTTTTGCACGCCACGGCCGTCATTCATCGATGATTTCCCGCGCACTGAAAGCCGTTTTCGGCAGCCGCAATGACCGGCTGCTCAAGCATTACGGCAAGTCGGTGCGGGCGATCAACGTCCTTGAGCCGTCGATTGCCGCGCTTTCGGATCAGGCCCTTGCCGCGAAGACGCTCGAGCTGAGAGCGCGCTTCGCGAAGCGCGTCGAGGGCGTGCCCGAAGAAGGGCGCGACGCGGCGGAGAAAGCGGCGCTCGCAGAGCTCCTGCCCGAATCCTTTGCCGTGGTGCGCGAGGCGGCGAAGCGCGTGCTCAACATGCGCCACTTCGACGTGCAGCTGATCGGCGGGATGGTCCTGCACGACGGCAAGATCTCGGAAATGCGCACCGGCGAGGGCAAGACCCTGGTCGCGACCCTGCCCGCTTACCTCAACGCTCTCAGCGGCCGCGGCGTCCACATCGTGACGGTCAACGATTACCTCGCAAGCCGCGACGCCGAGTGGATGGGGAAGGTCTACAAGTTCCTCGGACTCTCGGTCGGAGTGATCCTGACCCAGATGCCGCACGCGGACAAGCAATCCGCCTACGCCGCCGACATCACCTACGGCACGAACAACGAGTTCGGGTTCGACTACCTGCGCGACAACATGGCGATGCAGGTCGGCGACCGCTTCCAGCGCGGGCTGAACTACGCGATCGTCGACGAAGTCGACTCGATCTTGATCGACGAGGCGCGCACGCCGCTCATCATCTCCGGCCAGGCCGAGGACCGCACCGAGGTCTACACCCGCATGAACGAGGTGGCGCCGCTGCTGAAGCGCCAGGAAAAGGAGAGCTCGCCAGGGGACTTCCACGTCGACGAGAAAAACCACACGGTGCTGCTCTCCGAGGAGGGGCATGAGCACGCCGAGAAGTTCCTCGCCCGCGCGGGATTGTTGCCCGAGGGCCGCAGCCTCTACGAGCCGGCGTACATCAACCTGATGCACCATCTCAACGCCGCCCTCCGGGCCCACAACCTGTTCTTCCGCGACCGGCACTATGTGGTCCAGGACGGCGAGGTGATCATCGTCGACGAATTCACCGGCCGGCTTATGCCGGGGCGGCGCTGGTCCGACGGCTTGCATCAGGCGATGGAGGCGAAGGCGAACGCGGAGATCCAGAGCGAGTACCAGACGCTCGCCTCGATCACCTTTCAGAACTACTTCCGCATGTACCGCAAGCTCGCGGGGATGACCGGTACGGCCGACACCGAGGCGTACGAATTCCAGGAGATCTACGGGCTGGAAGTCGTGGTCGTCCCCACGCACATGCCCATGATCCGCGCCGACCGGAACGACCAGGTTTTCCGCACCGCCGCTGAAAAGTACAAGGCGATCATCGCCGACATCGAGGACTGCCACGAGCGCGGCCAGCCGGTGCTGGTCGGCACGACCTCGATCGAGAACTCCGAGCTGCTCTCGGGAATGCTGCAGAAGGACAAATTGCCGCACCAGGTCTTGAACGCGAAGCAGCATGCGCGCGAGGCGGAGATCGTCGCCCAGGCCGGGCGCCCCAAGATGATCACCATCGCGACCAACATGGCCGGCCGCGGCACCGACATCGTGCTGGGCGGCAACGTCGAGAAGCAGGTGGATGTCGTGCGCGAAACCGGGGATGTCGACGCGGCGGAGAAAGAGAGCCGGATCGTCGAGCTGCGCAAGGAGTGGCAGGCCCTGCACAATCAGGTCATCGCCTCGGGAGGGCTGCACATCATCGGCACCGAGCGGCACGAGTCCCGGCGCATCGACAACCAGTTGCGCGGCCGCTCGGGACGCCAGGGCGACCCTGGGTCTTCGCGCTTCTACTTGTCTCTCGAGGACCCGCTGCTGCGGATCTTCGCCGGCGACCGGGTCAACGCCATCATGCAGCGCCTGGGGATGCCGGAGGGCGAGCCGATCGAGCACAGCATGGTCACGCGCTCGATCGAGAGCGCGCAGCGCAAGGTCGAGGCGCACAACTTCGACATCCGCAAGCAACTGCTCGAGTACGACAACGTCGCCAACGACCAGCGGCGCGAGATCTACCGGCTTAGAAACACCATTCTCGAGTCGCAGGACGTCTCGGACCAGATCGCGGCGCTGCGCGAGGGCGTGGTGACGGACATATTCCGCGCGTACATTCCGGAAGAAAGCATGGAAGAGCAATGGGATGTGGCGGGCCTCGAAAAGGCTTATGCCTCAGAGCTCCAGTTCGAGTTGCCTTTGTCGCGCGAACCTCGACGAGGGTGCCCTCCTCAAGCGCGCCATCGACGGAGCCCACGAGGCCTATCGCCGCAAGATGGGAAGCGCTCCGGTCGACGCCGTGCACCAATTCGAGCGCTTCGTGCTCCTGTCGGCGCTCGACAATCACTGGCGCGAGCATCTGGCTGCGCTCGACCACCTGCGCCAGGGCATACACCTGCGCGGTTACGCCCAGAAGAACCCGAAGCAGGAATACAAGCGCGAGGCGTTCGAGCTGTTCGGCCACCTCGTGGAGACGGTCAA
>VBDM01000081.1 GCA_005881355.1 Betaproteobacteria bacterium | reverse complement strand
GCGCGACAGGCAGTTCTGCGACATCGGCAGCCAGTACCGCACCGCGATCTTCTACCACACCGAAGAGCAGAAACGCCTGGCCGAAGCCTCCAGAGCGGCGCTCATGAAGACCAAGCCTTTCAGGGACGACATCGTCACGCCCGTCGTGGCGGCCGGACCGTTCTGGCCGGCCGAGGACTATCACCAGGATTTCTACGTCAAGAACCCGGTGCGCTACAAGTTCTACCGCACCGGCTGCGGGCGCGACGCCAGGTTGAAGCAGCTGTGGGGCAGCGCGCCGCACTGAAAGCCCGCGCGCAGCGAAGAGCCGAGGTGGATCAACTCAGCCCGCAGCCTCCGGATGCGGAGGCGAATCAGCCACCGCCGCTGGTCGGCTACAACGCCTGGTCGCGGGACCCGATCCTCGCCGAGGCGGTCGAGCGCGAAGGGGGCGGCTGGATCGCCGAGCGCGCGAGCCGTATGGGAGAGCTCGTCGGCAGCGAGCACCTGCAGACGCTTTCGGCGCAGGCGAACCGCCACGTGCCCGAGCTGAGAACGCACGACCGTTTCGGCAACCGCATCGACGCAGTCGAATACCACCCTGCCTACCACGAACTGATGGCGCTCGCCTTCGGCGCCGGGCTGCATTCGCTCGCCTGGACGGAAAAGAGGCGGGGCGCATGTGTCGCCCGGGCGGCGCTCAACTATCTGTGGAACCAGGGCGAGAACGGCGTCGCCTGCCCGGTGACGATGACCTTTGCCTCGCTGCGGGTGCTTCGCGACGATCGGAAGCTCGCCGCCGAGTGGGAGCCGAAACTGCTCGCCTGCGACTATGATCCGCGCCCGCTGCCTCTTGCGCAGAAGCGCGCGGTCACCATCGGCATGGCGATGACCGAGAGGCAGGGCGGCTCGGATCTGCGCGCCAATTCGACACGGGCCGCGCCGGCGGGCGGAGGCGAATACGAATTGAACGGGCACAAGTGGTTTTGCTCGGCGCCGATGAGCGACGCTTTCTTCACCCTCGCGCGCACCGAAGCCGGACTCACCTGCTTTTTTGTGCCGCGCTCGCTTCCCGAGGGCACGCGCAACCCTTTTGTCATCCAGCGCCTCAAGGACAAATGCGGCAACCGCTCGAATGCCTCCTCGGAGATCGAATACCGCGGCACCCGCGCACGGCTTATCGGCGAGGAGGGGCGCGGCATCGCCACGTTGATCGAGATGGCGCACCTCACGCGTTTCGACATCGTCGTCGCCTGCGCGGGGATGATGCGCGCGGCGCTCAACCAAGCGCTGCACCACGCTGCGCACCGAATGGCCTTCGGGCGGCGGCTCGCCGAGCAACCGCTGATGCAAAACGTGCTCGCCGATCTAGCCCTGGAGACCGAGGCCGCGGCCTTGACCGCGTTTCGCCTTGCGCGCGCCTTCGCCCGCTCGGGCGAGGACGAACGCGAGCGGCTGTTGATGCGCCTGATGACCCCGGTCGCCAAGTATTGGCTGTGCAAGCGCGTGCCTGCGCTCGCCGTCGAGGCGATGGAGTGCCTCGGCGGAAACGGCTACGTCGAGGAGGCGCCGCTTGCGCGCTTGTACCGCGAGGCGCCGCTGAACGGCATCTGGGAAGGCTCCGGAAACGTCATTTGCCTGGACGTGCTGCGCTCGATCCAGAAGGAGCCTGCGAGCCTTGACGCGCTGCTCGAGGAAATCGACCGAGGCGGGGAGCGCGTCGGGCAAGGTGCCGCCGCGATCCACCGGTTGCTGAAGGAAGCCGGCGATGTGGAGGTGCAGGCGCGCCGCATCGTCGAATCCATCGCGATCGCGCTCCAGGCGAGCCTCATGGCGCGGCATGCGTCGCGCGAAGCCGGCGACGCTTTTTGCGCTTCCCGGCTCGAGGGCGACTGGGGTCGCGCGTTCGGGACGCTTTCCTCGGCGGCGCCCTGCGAAGCGATCCTCAAGCGCGCGCGCCTCGTGGCCTGAATCGGTCACCCGGCGCGCTGGAAACTGATGTCACCGTAGTAGGCGTGCACCTTTTCCCCGGGCCGCTTAGCCCGGGAAAGACAAGCGCGCGATGCCGGGCCAGAAGGGAAACGGGCGCCTCGCGGCGCCCGTTTCAGAGAGGAGTTCCTCTTCGCCTGACCGGATCAGAAATTGTGCATCACCCCGACGCCGATAATCCTCGGATCGGCCCCGACGCTGCCGGCCGGGAGGCCGGGAACGCCGGGAAGGCCAGCACTGACGTTTGCGGACGTCATCCAGCCGCCGATGAAATCCATGTTGTAGTTCGACTGGTTGCGGATGGCGGCGTAATTCACGTAGGCGCCGGTACGCTTGGAGAAGTTGTAGCGCGCGCCCAGCGTCCACGCGGTGGCGCCGGTGTTGTCGCACTGGCCCGCTGTCACGCAGCCGGTGATCTGGTTGACCTTCGCCCACTGGGCGAGCGCCTGCCAGTTGCCGAAGGCGTGCTCCCAGTTCAGGCCCCAACTCGTCTGCGTAACTCTGCTCGCCGCCGCATCGGTGACAAGACCCAATCCCTGGAGCACAGCAAGCAGCGTGGTAGGTGCCAGGATAGCCGCGGCGCCGCCATTGTCCTGCACCGATTTCACCCAGATCACCGAGATCTGGCCGCCTGGCTGGTACTGCCAGGCTGCGCGCGCCTTGTGTCCGGTCGAAGCAGGCGTGTCCCCGGCGGCGGGGCTGTTCCCCCGGTTCTTGACCCAGTCGTAGCCGGCGCCGAACGGTCCCCACTCACCCTGCACGGTCACGCCGAAGAGCTTACCGTCGGTGTTGCCACCGGCCACCTGCGCCTCGGCGTTCGGCGAATAACTGACCTGGAGTGCGTACCCGCCCATCTGCGCGCTGTACTGGACGACGTTGCTCACCCGCGTCACGCCCACGTTCGTGCCGCGCGCGAGCAGGCCGTAGAAGCTCGGAACGCCGATGGCGAGATAATTGACGCTGGTCTGCTCCATCGTGCCGTTCCCCCACCAGACGTTGCTCTTGCCGAAGGTCAATTGGCCCCAGTTCCCCTGCAAGCCGACGTGGCCGATACGGGAACTCAGGAAACCGGTGTAAGGATTGGTCGTCCCGCTCTGGCCGGTGTTAGAGCCGCTATCGATGNACACCGGATTCCATCAGAAGAACGGCCTTGAGGCCGCCGCCGAGGTCTTCGGTGCCCTGGATGCCCAGGCGCGAGGCGGCGTCGTAGACCCGGTTGCGGCCCTTGAAATCGTTGCCCGGTCCCGCTGTGGCACCGGTCGCCGAGTAGTTGTCGAGGCCGAGGTTGGCGCGGCCGTAGATCCGGACGTTGCCGTCCTGGGCGAGCGCGACAGCTGAAGCCGCCAGCATCCCCGCCCCAAGCGCAAGTGCCGCCGTTTTCTTGTTCATTCGAATTGCTCCTCCGTTCAACAATCCGCGCGCATGGTACTTCGCGTTTGTCCAAACAGCATATCACGCAAATCGGGTAGCGCGATGGCCGCCAGGCCTAGCGCTCCCGAAGGCTCTCCCCGGTTCCCGCGCAGCACGCGGACCGCTTTGCTGCAGCGCAACGAGCGCAGGCTCAGGCGAGGGTTACCCGCGCGAACCGTCGCTTGCCAACCTGCAGCACGACCGTGTCGCCCCGTTTTACGGCAAGCCCCTTGTCGGTGACTTTTTCCCCGTTGATGCGCACGCCCCCCTGCTCAATCATGCGCAGGGCCTCGGAGGTGCTCGAGACCAGCTGGGACTCCTTGAGCACCTTCATGATCGCCATTTCGGGGGTCGCGCCCGAGTCAGACTTTCGACCGTCGCCCGGGACTTTGACCGTAATCTCCGGGATGTTCTCCGGCGCCACGCCGTGCTTGAAACGCGCCTCGAAATCGGCCTGTGCGCGCTCGGCCGCTTGCGCGCTGTGAAAGCGCGTGACGATCTCGCGCGCGAAAAGGACCTTGACGTCGCGCGGATTGCGACCGTCGGCGACTTCCTTTTTCCATCCGGCGATGGTTTCCAGTGATTCAAACGAGAGGAGCTCCAGGTAGCGCCACATCAGCTCGTCCGAAATCGACATCAGCTTGCCGAAGATGGCCTCGGGCGGCTCGCTGATGCCGACGTAATTGTCGAGCGATTTCGACATCTTGTCGGTGCCATGGATGCCCTCGAGTAGCGGCATCGTGAGGATGCATTGCTGCGGCTGGCCGTAGTGCTTCTGCAATTCGCGCCCCACCAGCAGATTGAACTTCTGGTCGGTTCCCCCGAGCTCGACGTCGGACTTCATCGCGACAGAGTCGTAGCCCTGCATCAGGGGATAGAGGAACTCGTGGATCGCGATCGGCTGGCGCGCGGCGTAACGCTTGCCGAAATCGTCGCGCTCGAGCATGCGCGCCACCGTCCAGGTCGCCGCGAGCCGGACGAGGCCGGCGGCCCCCAGCTCGTCGGACCACTTCGAATTGAACAGGACCTCGGTCCGGTTGGCGTCGAGAATCTTGAAGACCTGATCCTGGTAGGTCTTCGCGTTCTGGAGGATCTGCTCGCGCGACAGCGGCGGCCGGGTCGCGTTCTTGCCGCTCGGGTCGCCGATCATCCCGGTGAAATCGCCGATCAGGAACTGGACGTGATGTCCTAGGTCCTGGAACTGGCGCAGTTTGTTGATCACGACCGTGTGCCCGAGATGCAGATCGGGCGCGGTCGGGTCCATGCCGAGCTTCACGCGCAAGGGCCGCCCGGAATTGAGCTTGTCTCGCAGCTCGGCCTCGACGATCAGCTCGTCGCAGCCGCGCCTGATGATCCTCAGTTGCCTGTCGATTTCGCTCATGGAAGATGCAGATGGCTGATCGGGCGGTTATTTGTTAGACTTTTTTGCGTCGACCCGCGGCGGACTATGCATAACGACAGGCCGGGAATTGTAGCGCGCTACGGAGGAAGGCGCCTCCGATGGTTGGCGGTCGCCGTCGCCGCGCCCCTGTTCGGCATGGTGGCTGCGTTCGCGACGGTCCAGGACGGGCTGGAACCGGTCCCCTTCGGGGTTGTCGTCGAGCCGCTCGCCCTCGCCGCGGCTCCGCTGCGCGAGCCGGGGACGATCCTTTACTTCCAGGAAGACCGGTTCAGGGGCGGCGACACGCTCCGCGCGCTGCTCGAGCGCCTCGGAGCCGATGAAGGCGAAGCGGCGACGTTTCTGCGTTCCACGCAAGCCGTGCGGTATTTCCGCCGCGTGCGTCCCGGCACGACGGTTCAGGCGAAAGTCGACGAAGGCGGCAGGCTGCGCTCCCTATGGTTTCTTACCGACCGCGACACGACTCTCTCTATAGACCGCCTGGGCGACGGGTTCGGCGCCTCCGAACAGAAGGCCGAGACGGTGCGCAGCGTCGAGATGAGAACAGGCGAGATAAAAAGCTCGCTTTTCGGCGCGACCGACGCCGCGGGGATCCCGGACAACGTCGCAATCCAGATCGCCGACATCTTCGCGGGCGACATCGATTTCCATCGCGACCTCCGCCGCGGTGACCGCTTTGCGGTTGTTTTCGAGACCTCATATCACGCAGGCGAGGCAACCCGGCCGGGCCGGGTGCTCGCCGTCGAGTTCTCCAGCCAGAGAAAAATCTATCGCGCGGTGTGGTTCCAGGACCCTTGGGGAAAGGGCGGCTACTACACCCCGGAAGGCACGAACCTGCGCAAGGCGTTCCTGCGCTCGCCGCTCGAGTTCTCGCGCGTGACCTCAGGTTTCGGCATGCGCCGCCATCCGATCCTTCAGCAGTGGCGCGCCCACCAGGGCATCGACTACGGGGCCCCGGCCGGCACAAGGGTCAGGGCGACCGGCGACGGCGTCGTGGCGTTTGCCGGGCGGCGGAACGGCTATGGAAACCTCGTTGTGCTCAAGCACCATGGCGGATACAGCACCTATTACGCGCACCTGCAGGGCTTCGCCCGCAGCGTGAGGGGGGGTGCCCGCGTCGCCCAGGGAAATGTCATCGGTTACGTCGGGCAGACCGGCTGGGCCAGCGGTCCCCATCTTCACTACGAATTCCACATCCGCAACCAGAATCGCAATCCGCTGGCCATCGCCTTTCCAGCCGCTGAGCCGATTCCCGCGAACGAGCTGGCAGCGTTCGCACGATCATCCGAGCCGCTTCTCTCGCGACTGAATCTTCTGAAAAACAGCGACCTCGCGCTGCTCGAGTGAGCGGTACCACGAGCCCCGCTTCTTCCGAGATCTACATCGGTTTGATGTCGGGCACGAGTCTGGACGGCGTCGATGCCGCGCTCGTCGACCTGGGTGGCCGAGCCTCCGTGCTCGGCTCGGAGTTCCTGCCCTATCCGAAGAGCCTGAAAGCCACGCTGCTCGCCCTGCACGAGCCGCGCAAGGACGAGCTGCATCGCGCGGCCCTCGCCGGGATCGAGCTCTCCGAGCTCTACGCTAGAGCCGTCGATCGCCTGCTGAAGAAACAAGGTGTCTCGCCGCAGACCGTTTGCGCCATCGGCTGCCACGGCCAGACGGTGCGGCACCGACCCGGTTCCGGATACAGCTTGCAGCTCGGCAACCCTGCCTGGCTTGCCGAGCGCACCCACATCACCGTGGTGGCCGATTTCCGCAGCCGCGACATCGCTGCTGGGGGAGAGGGCGCTCCGCTCGTGCCGGCGTTTCATGCGGCCTTTTTCCGGGACTCGCGCCGCCATCGCGTCATCGTCAATCTCGGTGGGATAGCCAATCTCACCAACCTTCCCGCGATCGGGTCGGTAACCGGTTTCGATACGGGACCGGGCAACGTCCTGCTTGACGCATGGGCGCGCGAGAAATTCGGCCGGGACTTCGACCGCGGTGGGGCTCTAGCCGCGCGGGGACGGCCGGTTGCGGTCCTGCTCAAGGGACTGCTCGCCGATCCGTACTTTCGCCGCTCGCCGCCGAAGAGCACGGGCCGCGATCATTTCGATCTTCGCTGGCTGCGCCGGTCCGGCGCCGGCCGGCACAAGCCCGAGGACGTGCAGGCGACCTTGGCCGAACTGACGGCGTGCAGCATCGGCGAAGCGATTGCGAAGTCCTGCCCCGGTGCCGAGGAAGTCTATTTGTGCGGCGGCGGGGTACGGAACACTGACCTCGTCAAGCGCATCGCCCGGGCGCTCGCCGGTATCAGCGTCGCCTCGACGGAGCGGCTCGGAATTCATCCGGATTGGGTAGAGGCGACGGCCTTCGCCTGGCTGGCGCAACGCGCACTGAAGCACGAGACCGGCAGTCTTCCCGAGGTGACCGGAGCAAGGGGAGCGCGAGTGCTGGGCGCAATTTACCCCGCATGATTCGCGCGACGAATACTCAAATGAGAACGGGGCCCGGAGGCCCCGTCTCGGTGATCGTCAAACGCTCAGGCTGAAAACGATGAACCGCAACCGCAGGTACTCGTCGCGTTGGGGTTTTTGATCACGAATTGGGCACCTTCCAGGCCTTCGGTGTAGTCGATCTCCGAGCCAGCAAGATACTGGTAGCTCATCGGATCGACGAGCAGCGTTACCCCGTTTTTCTCCAGCACCGTGTCGTCGTCGTTCTTCACTTCATCGAAGGTAAAGCCGTACTGGAACCCGGAGCAGCCCCCGCCCGTGACGAACACGCGCAGCTTCAATTCGGTGTTGCCTTCCTCGTCGATCAGCTGCTTGACTTTGTTCGCGGCGCTGTCGGTGAAGACGAACGGGGCTGGCATTTCTGCGACTGCGTTCATGTCTCAACTCCTGTTGCTAACTGCTTCATTATCGGTCCGGAAGCCGGACAGGGCCAATCGGGCCAAACCACTAGATTGGGCTGCGGCGCCGGTCTTCAAGCCGGAAGTCATCGCTTGCCCCTACACGGCGGGCTTGCTCGCCGCGAGTTTCAGCTCCACGGTTTTTCCCTCGCTCGAGCGGTGCACCAGATGCCCCTCGACGATGGCCCCGAGATGCATTTCCAGGCTGTTGTAATGCACGTCTCCTTTGACCCGGGAGCGCGACTGGAGTTCGAGGAACTCGGCGACGTATACCGGCCCCGTGATTTCGCCGTTTACGACCAGGTGCGATACCTTGATTTCCCCTTCAATCCGAGCCTGCTCGCTCAACACCAGCGTCGACGGTTCGTCCGAAACCGCGGTCACATTGCCGATGACTTCGCCGTCGACGCGAAGACCGCCCGCGAAATTGACGTTGCCCTCGATCTTCGTGCCCGCACCGATCAGGCTGTCGATGCGATTCTGCGGCTTGCTCGGCTGCTTGCGAAACATAGCGTTTCCCGGCTGCTAAGAAAGGTTGAGGTTCTGGCTGGCACGGGCCTCGTTGGACCCGTTCTCCAGGATGCGCGCCTGGATGGTCCGTACTTTAGCCCCTGCCGGAACCCGAAATGCTCCCTCGACTCGGCGAAAATACTTGAAGTTGAGCTTGAAAGCGGCGCTGCCGGCGTCGGCCGAATCGGGGATGACAATTGTAGCATCCCTACCCTCCTGCTGCATTTCCACCACGAGCTGCAACGACCCGTGAAACTCGCGGTCGAGCCTTCCCCCCTGAAGGACGAGCAGCCGGTAACGGTACTCGCCGGGGAGCACGTCACGCTCGACCTTGAAGCGGTGAATGCTGACCTTGTCGCCCCGGCGCTCGCTCGGGACGAGATTTTCGAAAAAAGCAAGATCTTCCTTGAGCCGGTTGTTTTCGTCCTCGAGCACCTTCACTTGGGCGGCAAGCTGCACTTGCGCCGTCTGCTCGATCTTGAGGCGCGATTCACTCGCGTTTGCGATCGAGCGTAGTCGCGCCGCCTCGGCTTCGAGCCGCGCCATGGAATCGCGAATCCTCGCGAGGTCGTTCTGGAGTTCGCCGCGGTCGAAGCCGGCGAACCGTCGCCCGGCGTCGTACATCCACGCCGCCACCGCAAGTGCAAGGGAAAGGAACACGAGCATTCCGAGCCAGCGCCAGTACCAGGCGACGTGCGTCTTGACCGTCATCTTCGGCGCCGAAATCCCGAAGCGCTGCTGGAACCGCTTGAACAGAGTGGGCATCGGACTCCCTGCAGGCCGCGTCAGGGCACGATCGCAAGCTGCGAAAGGCCCAGCGTTTCCTCTAAGCCGAACATGATATTCATATTTTGCACCGCCTGTCCCGCGGCGCCTTTCACCAGGTTATCGATCACCGAGATGACGACCAGCATGTCTCCCCCATGGGGACGATGGACCGCGATCCGGCAGACATTGGCAGCGCGCACCGAACGTGTATCCGGCTCGCTCCCCGGAGGCAGCACATCGACGAAGGGCTCGCCGCGATAGCGTTCCTCGAACAGCCGCTGGAAGTCGATGTTCTTTGTGATGCGCGCATATAGGGTCGCGTGTATCCCCCGAATCATAGGCGTCAGATGCGGCACGAACGTGAGGCCGATGCTCCTTCCGGCGGCCGCCTCCAACCCCTGCCGAATTTCGGGCCAGTGCCGGTGACCGGCAACGCCGTACGCCTTGAAATTGTCCGACGCCTCGGAGAATAGCAGATGTTCTTCGGTCTTTTTGCCGGCGCCGCTTACCCCGGACTTGGCGTCGGCGATCAGGTGATCGAGGTCGACGGCCCCGGCTTCGACAAGGGGCAGCAGGCCGAGTTGAACCGCGGTCGGATAGCAGCCCGGGTTCGCCACCAGGCGCGCGTCCTTGATTTGAGCGCGGTGCACTTCCGGAAAGCCGTAGACTGCCTGCGCGAGAAGCTCGGGCGCGGCGTGCTTCACCTTATACCACTTCTCCCACTCGGTGACTTTCCGAATGCGGAAGTCGGCCGACAAGTCCACGACGCGCGCGCCCGCCTCGACAGGCGCCCTTGCCTCGCTCATCGCGACGGTATTGGGTGTCGCGAAAAACACCACGCGTCGCAGCGGCCGATGTCGGCCCTGGCCGGGTCCGAGAATGCCAGCGCCACCGCGCCGCGCAGGCTCGGGAAAAGCTCCGTCACCTGCATGCCGGCCTCCTTGCGCGAGGTGATCACTGCGAGCTCGGCTTGAGGGTGCCGCGCGAGGATGCGCAACAGCTCGATCTCGGTATAACCGGTCCCGCCGACGATGCCGACTCTGATCACGTCACCCCTAAAAACTAGTCTACCAGCCCCGGTTCATCGCCCTGCGTCCGCGTATCAACCTGGGTGAAATTCGGGAACAAAAAAGCCGCCCGCAGGCGGCCTTGCTGCGCTGAATTCCCGAAAATCATCGCTTGGAGTATTGCTTGCGCCGCCGCGCCTTGTGCAAGCCGACCTTCTTTCGCTCGACCTCGCGCGCGTCGCGGGTGACCAGCCCGGCCTTGCTCAGAAGGGGCTTGAGCCCCGGATCGAACTCGATGAGTGCCCGCGTCAGGCCGTGGCGCACGGCGCCCGCCTGCCCGAATTCCCCCCCGCCTGATACGTTCACCATGACATCGAACTGAGTCAGTTTGTCGGTCAATACGAGCGGCTGACGCACGACCATCTGTCCTGTCTCGCGCGCAAAATATTCATTCGCCGGACGATCGTTCACGGTGAAATCGCCCTTGCCGGGCTTGATGAACACGCGCGCGATGGAACTCTTGCGTCGGCCGGTTCCATAGTAGTACTGCCCGATCATGCGTTGATCTCCAGCACCTTGGGCTGCTGGGCAGCGTGCGGGTGCTCGGCGCTTGCGTAGACTTTCAGCTTCTTGAACATCGCGTACCCGAGCGGCCCCTTGGGGAGCATTCCCTTCACCGCGATCTCGAGCGCCCGCGTCGGAAACCGCGCCTGCATCTTGCCGAACGTGGTCGCATAGACCCCGCCGGGGTACGTGCTGTGGCGGTAATAGGTCTTGGCCCTCGCCTTGTTTCCGGTGACGCGGACCTTGCCGGCGTTGACGACGACAATGTAGTCACCGGT
Source organism: Betaproteobacteria bacterium (assembly GCA_005881355.1). GTDB lineage: Bacteria > Pseudomonadota > Gammaproteobacteria > Burkholderiales > SG8-39 > VBDM01. The sequence continues at coordinate 3,301 of VBDM01000081.1, read as the reverse complement.
GTCTACGTGCGGGGTGAATTCCGGCTTGTGCTTGCCGCGCAACCGCCGCGCGATTTCCGCGGCGAGCCGCCCGAGCACCTTGCCGCTCGCGTCCACCAGGTACCAATCGCGCCTGACCTCGTGCGGCTTGGCTGAAAGGGTCGGCATGGCTTTGAGTTCGTACGTTCAGGATACGGTGAAAGCTCGTGATTTTATTGAAGAAGTAGCGAGGTGTCAAACCCGCTTCGCGGTTCTTGAACGCTCAAAAAAAGCGCAACCCCGAAAGGTTGCGCCAAATCCACCAAAGGAGGAGGGTGGAGGAGACAAACTCTGGAGCACTCGAAATCGTATCGAACGCCCACAAGTGGAGAAGAGTATGACGATAATGTTTGTGCGGCGCAAGATATTTTTGTGCACTGCGGTGTCAGAGACGAAGCGGTACGAAACTTTAATATATTCAATATACTATCCACTAGTATTCGCTTGCCTTTGAAGATTCGGGCGATCGTCGAAAAAGGAGGGACATGGACTGTAAAGTGAAATGGGTCGGTCCGGATGGCATGAGCTTTGTCGCCGAGACCGGGAGCGGCCATGCGTTTGTGATGGACGGCGCGCCCGACGGCGGCGGCCGCAATCTGGGGCCGCGGCCGATGGAGACGGTGCTCGCGGGCACCGGCGGCTGCGCCGCCTACGACGTCGTGCTCATCCTCAAGAAAAGCGGGCAGAACGTCTCGGGTTGCGAGGTCCGGCTGACCTCGGAACGCGCGCAATCCGATCCCAAGGTGTTTACCAAGATCCACATGCACTTTGTCGTGCGCGGGAAGGAACTGAAGCCGTCGGCGGTCGAGAGCGCGATCAAGCTCTCGCACAACAAGTATTGCTCGGCCTCGATCATGCTCGGCAAGACCGCGACGATCACGCACGATTACGAGATCATCGAAAATTCCTGATGGGGATTTTGTCGTCCCGATCTCAAACAAATGGAGCGACAAGTCAAAGGACAACGTCGCGCAGGCCCGAGAGCTGTTCTTCCAGGCTTTGGGGTATCAGGAAAGACGCGACTGGGAGAAGGCCGAGTTCCTCTATCGAAAAGCGTTTGCCGTCAGCCCAGCATAATATCCGGAGAAAGAAATGAACCGAACGGGAGGCCGCAGCGCCGCATCGGACGCGTTCGAGCGCGCCGTTGAGTTGCATCGAGCCGGCCGGCTTCAAGAAGCCAAAGCAGCGTACAGGCGCTTGTTACGGCGGGATGCGAATAACGACGCTGCGATGAACGCCCTCGGCATCCTTTTAGGGCAGACGGGCGATTACACCGAGGCTGAAAAATCGCTCCGGCGAGCGATCGCCATCGATTCCCGGAATCCTGCCTACCATACGAACCTCGGCGTCGCGTTAAGGCGTGCGGGCAAGTTAATCGACGCGATCGAGTCGTACAAACGCGCTCTCGCCTTAGACGGCAAAAACCCGGACACACTCTCCAACATCGGTGCGGCCCTGCTGAAGCTGGGCCAGCCGGAGGGGTCCGTTCCTTACCTGGAAAAGGCGATATCGGTCAGGCCGGACTCCGAAGACGCCTACGTGAATCTCTCGAATGCGCTTTACGCGCTCGGGCGAATCCCAGAGGCAATCGACCGCGCCCGCACTGCCGTTCAGCTCGCCCCTAGCGACGCGTACGCCTGGAGCAACCTCGGGCTAATACTACTTTGGCAAGGCATGCTGGATGAGGCCACGAAGTCATTGACCAACGCGGTCAACATCGATCCTGCGAATGTGGGCTTCCGCATCGATCTGGGAAACTGCTATTTCGCGATCGGAGACATGGACAATGCGATTCGTTGTGCGAGGGAGGCGCTCGAACTCGATCCGAGCAGTCTCAAGGCGCGGAGCAATCTGCTCTTCTTTCTCACCTATACCACTATCCCGCGCGCCGAGCTCTTTCGGGAGCACCGATCGGTCGGAGAGCGAATCGAAGCGAATTTGAAACGCAACGGGCCCAATCACCGAAATCTTCGAGACCCCGCCCGCAAGCTGAAGATAGGCTACGTTTCGGCAGATTTTTGCGAGCACGCGTTGTCCTATTTCACCGCGCCGGTCCTGTCGCGCCATGACAAGTCAAAATTCGAGATCGTTTGCTTCGACAACGGCTCGCGACCGGACGACGTCGGGAAGCGCTTTCGACAATCCGCTGATCACTGGGTGCCGATCGCGGAGATGTCCGATGACCGCGCGGGTACGCTGATACAAGGGCTGGGAATCGACATCCTGGTGGATTTATCAGGACATACCGCAGGCAACCGGCTACCGGTCTTTGCCCGAAAGCCGGCCCCGGTCCAGGTTCACTGGTTGGGCTACATCGACACTACGGGCCTGGAAGCGATGGATTATCGGATCACGGACAGCCGGCTCGACCCTCCGGACGAGAGCGACCGCTATTACACCGAAAGTCAGGCCCGGCTGCCGATCGCGTGCGCGTTCGAGCCCTTCCAGCCCTCGCCCGACATCAATCCACTTCCCGGTCTTTCCGGCGCCTTTACCTTCGCTTGCCTCAACCGTCTTGCGAAAATAACTCCGGAGGTCGTCGAATGCTGGGTGCGCGTGCTGGGGGCAGTACCGGACGCCTTCCTGTTGCTGGGTCAGTCCGACAATCCGGGCGCCAAGTCGCGGCTGATCCGGCTCTTCGGCGAGCACGGCGTTTCCGAGCAGCGAATTCGCTTCCTGCCGAAATTGAATCTCACCAACTACATGAGGGTTCATGGAGAAATCGACCTGGCGCTCGACCCTTTTCCGTACAACGGAGGGGCGACCAGCTGCCACTCGATGTGGATGGGCGTGCCGTTCGTCGCCTTACGCGGCGATCGTTACATGGCCAGAATGGGCGCCGACCTGCTGGAGAATGTCGGCCTCGACGAATTCGTCGCCGATGACCCGGACCGGTACGTAGAAATCGCGGTCGGATTTGCGAATCGCCGCAAAGAACTCGCCGAAATACGCCGGACGTTGAGGCAAAGGTTCCTTGCCTCTCCGCTCGGCCGTCCCGATCAATTCGTTTCCAACTTGGAGACGGCCTACCGAGCAATATGGCAAGCGTGGTGCGCGGACCCCAAGCGTGGATTCTCGCACCGCGGTCCGGCCATCGTAGTCAATAACTGATGGCGAGCGGGTTCGTCCGGATAGACCTCACGCGCGCCGAATCTCGCTCATCAGAAATTCTTCCAGCGCTCTGATGGGCGCCTTGTCTCCATACAGCACGTCCCGAGCCGCCACGATCCGGGCACGGATCTGCTCGCGATACGCGGTATCCCCGGCCAGCTTGGCCGCAAGC
>VBDM01000100.1:7127-11145 GCA_005881355.1 Betaproteobacteria bacterium | reverse complement strand
TCAAGTCCCATTCGACCCCCGAGCCGCGCAGCATCGGCCCGGTGAAGCCGAGCGCGAGCGCCCGTTCCGGCGGCACGACGCCGATGTTGACCGTTCTCTGCTTCCAGATGCGGTTGTCGGTGAGCAGCGTCTCGTACTCGTCCACGCACTTCGGGAACCGCCGAACGAAGTCCTCGATGAAATCGAGGAGCGACCCCTGGCGGTTCTCGTTCAGCTTCTTCACGGCTCCCGCGCTCTTGTACATCGAGGCCTGGTACTGCGGCATCGTCTCGGGCAGGTCGCGGTACACGCCGCCGGGCCGGTAGTAGGCGGCGTGCAGGCGCGCGCCCGACACCGCCTCGTAGCAGTCCATCAGATCCTCGCGCTCCCGGAAGCAATACAGGAAAACGGTCATCGCCCCGATGTCCAGGCCGTGCGCCCCGAGCCACAGAAGGTGGTTGAGGATGCGCGTGATCTCGTCGAACATCACGCGGATGTACTGGGCGCGGATCGGCACCTCGACGCCGAGGAGCCGCTCGACCGCCAGGCAGTAGGCGTGCTCGTTCGACAGCATCGACACGTAGTCGAGCCGGTCCATGTACGGCAGCGCCTGAATGTAGGTCTTGTGCTCGGCGAGCTTCTCGGTCGCGCGGTGCAGCAGGCCGATGTGCGGGTCGGCGCGCATGATCACCTCGCCGTCGAGCTCCAGCACCAGCCGGAGCACGCCGTGCGCCGCGGGGTGTTGTGGGCCGAAGTTGAGCGTGTAGTTGCGGATTTCAGCCATGGACTACTTGCGCGGACCCAGATCGCCGAATTCGTCCTCGCGGATGACGCGGGGCGTGATCTCGCGCGGTTCAATGGTCACTGGCTGGTAAATAACGCGCTTCTGCTCCGGGTCGTAGCGCATCTCGACGTTGCCCGAGAGCGGAAAATCCTTGCGGAACGGGTGGCCGACAAAACCGTAATCGGTCAGGATGCGGCGCAGGTCGGCGTGGCCGGTGAAGATGATCCCGAAGAGGTCGAACGCCTCGCGCTCGTACCAGCTCGCGTTGGGCCAGATCTCAGTAAGAGAATCCAATACAGGGAAGTTGTCATCCGACGCGAACACCCTCAGCCGCAACCGCCAGTTGTGAGCGAGCGAAAGCAGGTGGGATACGACAGCGAAGCGGCGCCCGTCCCAACCGCCTTCGCCGTAGCCCGAGTAGTCCACGCCGCAGAGGTCGATCAGCTGCTCGAACCGGATTGCCGGATCGTCGCGCAACCGTTGCGCCGTGGCCGTGTAATCTTTGGCATCGACGACCAGCATCAGCTCGCCAAGAGCTTCGATGAGGCCGACGATCCTCCCGCCCAGCGCCGAGGTGAGCGCGCTCTTCAGCTTTTCGAGCTTCGCCGACATCCTTATCGCGCGATGGTGTTGGTGCGCTTGATCTTGTTCTGCAGCTGCACGATGCCGTAGAGCAGCGCTTCGGCGGTCGGCGGGCAGCCGGGGACGTAGATGTCCACCGGAACGATGCGGTCGCAGCCGCGCACCACCGAATACGAATAGTGGTAGTAGCCGCCGCCGTTGGCGCAGGAGCCCATCGAGATCACCCAGCGCGGCTCGGCCATCTGGTCGTAGACCTTGCGCAGCGCCGGCGCCATCTTGTTGCACAAGGTGCCGGCGACGATCATGACGTCGGACTGCCTGGGGCTCGGCCGGAACACGACGCCGAAGCGGTCCAGGTCGTAGCGCGCGGCGCCCGCGTGCATCATCTCGACCGCGCAGCATGCGAGCCCGAACGTCATCGGCCACAACGATCCGGTGCGCGTCCAGTTGATGAGCTTGTCAGCGGTAGTCGTGACAAACCCTTCCTGGAATACGCCTTCTATTCCCATTCCAGCGCCCCTTTCATCCATTCGTAGACGAAGCCCACGACGAGGATGGCGAGGAAAATCATCATCGACCAGAATCCGAGCGCCCCGATCTCGTTCAACGTCACCGCCCAGGGAAAGAGGAACGCGATCTCCAGATCGAAGAGGATGAACAGGATCGCAACCAGGTAGTAACGCACGTCGAACTTCATGCGCGCGTCCTCGAACGCCTCGAAACCGCATTCGTACGGGGACAGCTTCTCGCTGTCGGGGCGATGCGGCGCCAGAACCGCGCCCGCTCCGACCATGACGCCCCCGAAAACGAGCGCGATCACGATGAACAGCAGGATCGGGAAATAATTTTCGAGCACGGTCGTAAGACAGGAATCTGCGTGTTTGGTGCCGACGGAGAGACTCGAACTCTCACGGCTTTCGCCACCGCCCCCTCAAGACGGCGTGTCTACCAATTTCACCACGTCGGCATGATTGGGCTTGATGCTTCGCCGCTTGGGAACGAGCCCGCTCTCAAACCGGTTGATTTTACTACTTCGGCACCTCGTTTGCTTTGGACTTCGCCGCGGAGTCGCCTGCCTGGGCCGCGTCGGGCGCGGTCTGGGACGCAGGAATCTGCGGCGGCGGCGCTTGTTCCTTGACCGTGTCCATCACGCCTCCGCTAGAGCGCGGCCGGTGCGTGACGAAGTAGGCGAGAACGAAGGTGGTGAGGAAGAAAATCGCCGCCAGGACCGCCGTGGTGCGCGAAAGAAAATTGGCCGAGCCGCTCGCGCCGAACAGGCTTCCCGAGGAGCCGCTGCCGAAAGCCGCGCCCACGTCCGCGCCTTTGCCGTGCTGGAGCAGGACAAGACCGATGATGCAAAGCGCGACGATGACGTCGACTATGAGTACCAAAGTGAACCAGAAATCCATGTTCTTTCCCTCGAAAACGACATTTATCTCCGCGCCGCGGCGCAGATCGCGATGAAGTCCTCCGCCACGAGCGACGCCCCGCCGATCAGCCCGCCGTCGACGTCGGGCATCGCAAACAGCTCCTTGGCATTTCCCGGCTTGACGCTGCCCCCGTACACGATCGTCGCGCGCTGCGCGAGCCCCCGGTCGCGCGCCGCGAGCCGCGCGCGGATGAACGCGTGCACGTCCTGGGCCTCGCGCGGCGCCGCGTTTCTGCCGGTGCCGATCGCCCAGACCGGTTCGTAGGCGAGCGCCGCGTTCGCCAGCGCAGCCGACCCGGCTGCGGCGAGCACCGCATCGAGCTGCCGCCCGACCACGCTTTCCGTTTCGCCGCGCTCGTGCTGCTCCAGGGTCTCGCCCACGCACAGAATCGGAGTCAGGCCGGCACGCTGCGCCGCGACGAACTTGGCCGCGACTCTGCTATCGTCCTCTGCGTACAGTTAGCGACGCTCCGAGTGGCCGACGATCGCGAAGCGGCAGCCGAACTCCTTCAGCATCGCTCCCGATACCTCGCCCGTGTAGGCGCCGGCGTCGTGCTCGGAGACATCCTGCGCACCCCAGGCGATCCTGCTGCCCGAAAGCGCCGCCGAAACCTGCGCGAGATACGGAAACGGAACGCATACCGCGTAACCCACGCCTTCGGCGTGCCTCAGCCCGGCCTTGAGATCGTCGAGCAGCCGTGCGTTCGACGCGAGGCTGCCGTGCATCTTCCAGTTGCCTGCTACGAGCCCCGCGCGCATCGAATCCCGGGCGAGCCAAAGGGCGTGATTTTACCGCCGGATCGGCGCGAGGGTCAACCGAAAACGCCGGGAAATTCAGGATCTTGCCGTGTTCCCCGCATGGGACTTCAGCCGGGTGAGCTGCGCAGCCAAAAAGTCACCGGGCCGTCGTTCACGAGGCTCACCTGCATGCGCTCACCGAAGCGGCCGGACGCCACTTCCGGGTGCCGCGAGCGGGCGCGCTCGACGAAACGATCGAAGAGCTTGCGGGCCGCATCCGGCGCGAGCGCAGACGAAAAGCTCGGGCGCATGCCTTTCGAAGTGTCGGCGGCGAGCGTGAATTGCGGCACCAGCAGCACGCCGCCCTTCACGTCCTGGACCGAAAGATTCATTTTCCCCGCGCCGTCGGAAAACACGCGGTAACCCAGCAGGCGCTCGAGCAGGCGGTCGGCGGTCGCTTCATCGTCCCCCGACTCGGCGCATAGCAACGCGAGAATCCCGCGACC
>VBDM01000100.1:0-7109 GCA_005881355.1 Betaproteobacteria bacterium | reverse complement strand
CTGCGAGACGCGCTGCAGCAGCGCGATCATCCGACCAGGCTCGCGCCTAGGCCGCCTGTTGCACGGTTTCGGCGATCCTTCTGGCGAGCCTGCGCACTTCCGCGTCGTCCTTGCCCTCCACCATGACGCGCAGCACGGGCTCGGTTCCCGACGGGCGCAGCAGCACCCGCCCGTCCGGGCCGAGGGCGCGCTCGGCCTCGAGCTTCGCTTTCGCGACCGCGGGCTCTTTCTGCCAGTCGAAGCCCCTGGGCACGCGCACGTTGACGAGCTCTTGGGGATAAAGCGCGAGTCCGCGGCACAATTGCGCGAGCGTGGTCGGGCTCGAGCGCATCGCGCAAAGCACCTGCAGGGCCGAGACGATGCCGTCGCCGGTGGTGTGCTTGTCGAGGCAGATGATATGCCCGGAGTTTTCCCCTCCCAGCTCCCAGTTCTTTTCCCTCAGCATTTCCAGCACGTAGCGATCCCCGACCTTGGCGCGCGCGAAGGGAATTCGCAGCTTTTCCAGCGCGCGCTCGAGCGCGAGATTGGTCATCAACGTCCCCACCACTCCGCTCAAGCCCCCGTTTTTTGCGCGCTCGCGGGCGATGACGTACAGCAGCTGGTCGCCGTCGTAGAGCGCGCCCTCGCCGTCGGCCATGAGCACCCGGTCCCCGTCCCCGTCGAGCGCGACGCCGAGGTCCGCCTGGTGCTGTTTCACCGTGCGCTGCAGGAAAGAAGGATGCGCGGTACCGGCTTGATCGTTGATGTTGAAACCGTCGGGGTTCACTCCGACCGGGATGACATCGGCGCCCAATTCGTGGAACACGTGTGGCGCGACCTGATAGGTGGCGCCGTGCGCGCAGTCGATGACGATCTTCAGCCCCCGCAGGTCGAGCGCCGAGGGGAACGTGCTCTTGCAGAACTCGATGTAGCGGCCGGCGGCGTCGTCCACCCGGCGCGCCTTGCCGAGCTCGGCCGATTTCTTGCAGAGGATCGGGTGACCGAGGCGTTCTTCGATCTCCGCTTCCACCTCATCGGGCAGCTTGCTGCCGTCGGCGGAGAAGAACTTGATGCCGTTGTCCTGATAGGGATTGTGGGAAGCGCTGATGACGACTCCGGCCTGCAGCCGCAGCGCCCGGGTCAGGTAGGCGATCGCGGGAGTCGGCAGCGGACCGGTAAGCATCACGTCCACTCCGGCGGCGGAGAACCCCGCCTCGAGCGAGGCCTCGATCATGTAGCCGGACACGCGCGTGTCTTTGCCGATCAGAACGGCGGGGTGCTCGCCCTTGGGCATCGTCGAGCGGCGCACCAGCACCTCGCCCGCGGCAAAACCGAGCCGGATCACGAATTCCGGCGTGATGGGCAGATCGCCCACTTCGCCGCGCACGCCGTCCGTTCCGAAATACTTTCTGCTCATCGTCTTTCGCTCTGCCCGTCCAACGCGGCGAGCACGCGCACGATTCTAGCCCCGTGCTGCACCGCCAGCAAAGCGGCGGCGACGCTTGCCGCGACCCGCTCGGCGGGCCCGCGGCCGGTGACGGCGCCCAGCGTCGACTTGCGCGACCAGCCCGCCATCACGGGCAAGCCGATCTCCGCGAGCCGGCCGAGGTTGCGCAGCAGCTCGAAATTGTGCTCGACGGTCTTGCCGAAACCGAAGCCGGGATCGATGACGATGCGCTCGCGCGCGATGCCGCGCGCCTCGGCCGCGGCAACGCGCTCGGCGAGAAACGCCTTCACCTCGGCGACCACGTCGCGGTAGCGCGGCTCGCGCTGCATCGTGCGCGGCTCGCCTTGCATGTGCATGAGGCACACGCCCACGTCGGCGTCTGCCGCCGTCTCCAGGGCGCCGGGCGCTCTCAGCGCGTTGATGTCGTTGATCATCGAGGCGCCCTCGGCGATCGCCGCACGCATCACTTCGGGTTTTACCGTGTCCACTGAAACCGGAACCGGGAGGTCCTTCAGACCCTTCAGCACCGGCAACAGCCGGCTCAATTCCTCTCCGGGGGCGACGGCATCGGCACCCGGCCGGCTGGATTCCGCGCCGACATCGACGATATCCGCGCCTTCCTCGACGAGGCGGCGCGCGTGGTCGACCGCCGCCCCCGCCTCGAGAAAGCGCCCGCCGTCGGAGAAGGAATCCGGCGTGACGTTCACCACGCCCATGACGAGCGGGCGCTCGAGCGGCAGCCGGAACCGGCCGCAAGCGAGAAAGGACTGAGGATTAATTGCCGGGGATCGCGATGAAAGCGGGAGCGGAAACGTGCTGTCCCTCCTCGCTCCCAACTCCCCGGCCCCGCTACGCCGCCGGCGCGGGCTCGGGCGCGCCGGGCGCCCCTGCCTGAGGCGGCTGCTGCGGCGCCTGCGCGGGCTTGGGCGGTCGCGGCGGCTTGCCGGCCATGATGTCGTTGATCTGTTCGGCGTCGATGGTTTCCAACTCGAGCAGCGCCTTCGCCATGGCTTCGACCTTGTCGCGGTTGTCGAGGATCAGTTTCTTCGCCAGCGTGTACTGCTGATCGATGATTTTCCGGATCTCGGCGTCGACCTTCTGCATCGTCACCTCGGACACGTTTTTGTGCGTGGTGATCGAGCGCCCGAGAAACACCTCGCCGTCGTTTTCGCCGTACACCATCGTGCCCATCAGGTCCGACATTCCCCACTGGGTGACCATGCTGCGCGCGATGGCGGTGGCGCGCTCGAAATCGTTCGAAGCGCCGGTGGTCATCTGGTGCATGAACACTTCCTCGGCGATGCGGCCGCCGAACAGCACCGCGATCGTCGAGAGGAGCCGCTCCCGGTCCATGCTGTAGCGATCCTGCTCGGGCAGCTGCATGGTGACGCCGAGCGCGCGGCCGCGCGGAATGATGGTGACCTTGTGCACGGGATCGGTCTTCGGGAGCAGCTTCGCCACCACCGCGTGACCCGATTCGTGGTAGGCGGTGTTCCTGCGCTCTTCCTCGGGCATGACCATCGAGCGGCGCTCGGCACCCATCAGAATCTTATCCTTGGCGCGTTCGAAGTCGTCCATATCGACCAGGCGTTTGTTCTTGCGCGCGGCGAACAGGGCCGCCTCGTTCACGAGGTTGGCGAGATCGGCGCCCGACATGCCCGGCGTCCCGCGCGCGATGATGTCGGCCTTGACGTCGGGCGCCATCGGCACCTTGCGCATATGCACGAGCAGGATCTGCTCGCGCCCGCGGATGTCGGGGAGCGGCACGACCACCTGGCGGTCGAAGCGACCGGGACGCAGCAGCGCCGGGTCGAGGACGTCGGGACGGTTGGTCGCGGCGATGACGATGACGCCCGTCGTTCCCTCGAATCCGTCCATCTCGACGAGCAGCTGGTTGAGCGTCTGCTCGCGTTCGTCGTTGCCGCCGCCCAGCCCCGCGCCGCGCTGGCGCCCCACCGCGTCGATCTCGTCGATGAACACGATGCAGGGGGCGTGCTTCTTCGCCTGGTCGAACATGTCGCGCACCCGCGCGGCGCCGACGCCGACGAACATCTCGACGAAGTCGGAACCGGAGATGGAGAAGAACGGGACTTTCGCCTCGCCCGCGATCGCGCGCGCAAGCAGCGTCTTCCCCGTGCCGGGGTTGCCGACCATCAGCACGCCCTTGGGGATGCGGCCGCCGAGCTTCTGGAACTTGGCGGGATCGCGCAGGAAATCGACCAGCTCCGCGACTTCCTCTTTCGCTTCCTCGCAGCCGGCGACGTCGGCGAAGGTGATGGTGTTGTTCGACTCGTCGATCATCCTCGCGCGCGATTTTCCGAACGAGAACGCGCCGCCGCGCCCGCCGCCCTGCATCTGGCGCATGAAAAAGATCCACACGCCGATCAGGAGCAGCATCGGGAACCAGGACACGAAGATGTTCATGAGGAGCGAGGGCTCGTCCTCGGGCTTCGCCTCGATCTTGACGCCGTACTTGAGCAGGTCGGAGACGAGCCAGATGTCCCCGGGCGAGTAGCTGGTGACGCGCTTGCCTTCGTTGGTGGTCGCCTTCAGCACCCGGCCCTCGATCAGCGCCTTGGCGATGCGGCCCGCCTTCACTTCCTCGATGAACTGCGAATACTCCATCGGCGCCTGCGTCGCCTGGCGCGTATTGAACTGGTTGAACACCGTCATCAGCACCAGGCCGATGACGAGCCAGATCACCAGGTTCTTGAAGAGGTTGTTCAACGTCTTTCCTTTGCCTTGAACGAATGCGTGTCGCTCATTCTATGCTTAAGCGGGCACGCGGACTAGTGTCCGCCCTTCAGCCTTTTTCCCAGCAGATACATCTCGCTGGAGCCGCTCCGCGAGGCGCCGGGCTTGCGCGAAGCGACTTCCACAAAGGCCTCGCGCATCGCGGCCAGGAACTCAGGATAACCGCTCCCTTGAAATACCTTGACCAGAAACGCGCCCTGCGGTTTCAGATGGCTCCTCGCGAATTCGAGCGCCAATTCGCACAAACGGATGCTGCGGGCCTGGTCGGTCGCACTCACGCCGCTTAAGTTGGGGGCCATGTCCGAAACTACAAGGTCGAGCTTTCGCCCGTCCAAGACGGCCTCGATCCGTTTGAGCACCGCTTCGTCCCCAAAATCCCCGCGGACGATGGTAACCCCGGGTATCGGCGCAATTTCCAGAAGATCGACCGCGATGACGCGCCCGGCCCGCCCGGCGCGCTCGGCGAGCGCCTGCGCCCAGCCCCCGGGCGCGGCCCCGAGATCGACAACCGCAGCCCCCGGAGATAGCAGTCGGTCGCGCTTCGCGATCTCGATCAGCTTATAGGCGGCGCGCGAGCGGTAGCCGTGCGCTTTCGCCCGGTGAACGTAGGGATCATTGACGTGGCGCTTGAGCCACGCCTTGCTGGATTTGCTGCGGGCCATTCTCTAGACTTTCCCCATGCCCGAATTATCACCCGCCCGGCGGCGCGAATTGAAGGCGCGAGCGCACGCGCTCGATCCGGTCGTGCTGATCGGCGGAGCCGGATTGTCGCCCGCGGTCCTCGCGGAAATCGACCGCGGTCTGAAAAACCACGAGCTGATCAAGGTGCGCGTCCCTGGCGCCGATCACTCCGGGCGCGAGGCGATTCTCGCAGAGATTTGCAGGCGGACCGGAGCGCAATCGGTTCAACACATCGGCAAGATCCTCGTCCTATTCCGGGAGAATCCCGAACCTTCCCCCGGTTCGTGGGAGGACTCGCTTCGAAGGATACGACGCGGACGTTAGTGCCGTTCAAAGTATCCGGAGCCAAGAGGAAAGTACGTGCCTTTTTATATCGATCGTCTAAATCGGTTTATTTTCGTTACGCATTGGGAAACCTCTTGATCAATCAGAGGCTTTGACATAGCCTGCCCGGATTAGGCCCCGCTCCCGGGGTCTTACGACGCCCCGCTTAGGGGGTCGATTTCTCGTTGGGCGACACAGCCATGAAAAAATATCTTTTGTTGATTACCGTGTGCGTTTTTCTATGGACCACCGGCTTAGCGCAAGCAGCAGTTCCGGAGAAGACCTCAAAGTTGAATAATTGGGAAGGAATTCGAATTGTCCATGGTAAAAGAGGCCCGGAATCTTGCGATCTTGTCTTTCCAGATAATTTTGGATATCACAACAAGGACCAGCGTCAAATTTTGCTGGAAATCATTCGAGGCATCCCTAAGCGCATTAAACATGACCTCGGGTGCATGGCCCCGCCGGTCTATTACGGTCTAGCACACTTGCTTTACTTAGCAACGAAGAAACAGGATCAAACAGCCGCACGCATCATTCTTCGACCAAAACTCTATGGCGGCCTAAATCTGGATGGCGAATTGGCAGAAGGTCATACGCTCGACCGGAAATTGCCCGTAATGATTCAATTTAAGGAAATAAAGCAGCTTCTGTTGGCCGATCCAAAACTCGGGAACGATACAGTAGACGAAATCGTGTATCAGCTTTGTAGCGAATGGGGATACGATCCCAAGAAAATTCGAGATACACACCAAGGCCTCCAAAATAACGGGCCGCCAGACTTAGCAGAGAGATTCAAGAATAAGTGCGACACCGAGGTCGCAAAACAATCCAGATATTCAACGTATGCTTAAGGGAAAGTGAGTAACGCCCAACAATCTGTTCGAGTCGACGCCGAGGAGCGTCGCAGGCCTTCGGGTTGGTTCCGTGGCCGGCGCGGCTCAACAAAACGTTAGGCAGCGCAAGGAGGGCAGCGTGAACTTGATTCTCAGAGTCTTTTTTACGGCCGCCCTGACAGGCGTCTTCTTTGTCCAGGCCCACGAAGTACTGGCACAGCCTCAGAGTCAACGGGAGCTGAACGGGTTCGCGCTCGGCCAGCATAACTCTGCCATCAAAGCTGCCTTTAAGAAGCTTTACGATGAGCGGCGTACGGAGGATGGTTGGATCTACCGTACCTATCTCATCAGTGAGAAACCATTCGTGTACATGTCGTTCAAGTTCCCCGCTGATGACATTGACCATGCAGTCTCTATTCAGATCGCAGGAGATCCCACCAAACGCATGTTGCCGTTCCTGGGGCTCAAGCTTGGCGCCTCCGCTGAAGATGTCAGGCGCCACATTGGCCGGCCATCGGAGACGACTCAACTGACTGATCCACCTGTCGAAGTTTGGAAGTATCAGGGTCGGAATTATTCCTTTGAGCTCGATAAGGTCAAAGGGCTGTCGTCCATTCAGGTATTCGGTTACCAGGGATTTGGCGAACCACCCGGACTCCCGACGCCGTGGCCCGAGGTCCGATCGCGCCTACTGTCCAACGATGTGACGCAACTGATGACCACGTTTGCCGCCGATGCGGAGATTTACCATGGCCGCGACGTGTACGGTATTGACAATAGCCTCTGGACGGTTCTGTCAGACTCCAAGTCAAAATTCCGGCGAGGGCTGGCACTTGTAGTTCTGGCAATACAGGATGACCGAGCACGCGAACCGGGTGAGGCGAACCTGCGCATATCGCGCAACCAGCCTGTGCGTCACGTCTATAAGTTTCGACCTGGCTCACCAGTTGAGGAGATAGTCTTGACGCCCCACGCTGGAGCGTTTCGTGTCTGGGAAATCAGACTCCGGTGATGCGCTGCCTCACAACACGTTCGAGAGGGACGCCCCGCGAGCGGGGCGCCCCTCATCGTGAACGTTAGAGCTCATA
>VBDM01000099.1 GCA_005881355.1 Betaproteobacteria bacterium | reverse complement strand
GACCAGAAAATCGGTGAATCCGATTCCCGCGTAACGATCGAAACGACGGTGGCGGACGTAGCGCGCGAGAAAACGCGGCGTGCCGATTTCTTCCTTGACAACATCAAGCAACATCTGAGCCAGTTCCCAGGCATCGCGCAGGCCGAGATTGAGTCCCTGGCCCGCCACCGGATGCAGGGTCTGCGCGGCGTTGCCCACGGCAAGAGTCCGGGGTGCGGGATCGATCGCGCTGCGACGCAGTGAAAGCGGAAACGCCGAGCGCGGACCGATGGAGGCAAAATTTCCCAACCTCCCGCCAAAGGCTTCACGTAAGCGCACGAGAAATTCCGGATCGGAGAGCCCGAGCAGGTTTTCAGCCGTGGGCGGGCGCACGCTCCAAACGAGGGCGTAGCGATCGCCATACGGCAGCAAAGCGAGCGGACCCTCGGTCGTAAAGCGTTCCCAGGCGACACCGCGGCACGGTCGCTCGGCTTTGATCTCGGCAACGATCGCGCGCTGATCGTAATCGGTCACCTGCTCGGCACGGCGGATCGCGCCGCCGTCCGCCAGCACGAGCAGCCGCGCGCGCATGCGGATTTCCTCTCCACCGCGGGACAGCCGCAGGGCGACTTCTTCTCCGCCCGCTTCCCAGTCCCTCAGAGTTTCCGCGGCCGTGGGCGTCTGCGCGGCAAGCCGCGCGACGAGCTCCGAGTAGGCGGTTACATACCCCAGCGCCGGCAGGCCGTGTTCGGCGCAGTGCATCACGGTTCGCCCGAATCCTTGTTGGGAAACGTGAATCGTTTCAATGGGACTGCTTTGGATCGAGTGCCACGCGCCCAGGCGCTCCAGGATCAGGCGGCTGCCGTGGGAGAGAGCGATGGGCCGGTCCGCGACATCGGCTTCGCTCGCGATCCGGGCGACCGAAACGGGACTGTCCGACAGAGCAAGCGCCAGCGCGCAGCCGACCGGCCCACCGCCGACGATGGCTACATCGACCTCGGGCGGCTCAAGCACGGCCGACCAGCGCCTCGATATCCCGAACCGATTTCGGTGCCGCCGCGGTCAGCACCTCGCACCCGGCAGGCGTCACGACGACGTCATCCTCGACGCGCACGCCCGTATTCCAGAATCGCCTGGGTACGTCGTCGGCGGGACGGATGTAGCAGCCCGGTTCCACGGTGAGCGTCATGCCGGGCTCGAGGCGCCGCCATTCGCCGCCCGACTTATATTCCCCGGCGTCGTGGACGTCGAGCCCGAGCCAGTGCCCGGTACGGTGCATGTAGAAGCGCTTGTAGTCCTCGGTCTCGATCACTTTTTCGACCGTGCCGCGGCACAGTCCCAAATCGACGAATCCTTGCGCGAGCGTCCTCACCGCGGCGTCGTGCGGCTCGTCCCAGCGGTTGCCCGGCTTCACCGCCGCGATCGCCGCGGCTTGCGCGGCGAGCACGAGTTCGTAGATGTCTCTCTGCGGGCCGCTGAATTTTCCGCTCACCGGAAAGCTGCGCGTTACGTCCGAGGCGTAGCCGTCCAGCTCGCAGCCCGCGTCGATCAGCAGGAGGTCCCCGCCGGCGAGCCGTGCATTGTTGTCGCGGTAATGCAGGATGCAGGCGTTGGCCCCTCCGGCAACGATCGGCCAGTAAGCGGGAAACTGGGCGCCGCGGCGGCGAAATTCGTAGAGGAGCTCCGCCTCGATCTCGTATTCGCTGCGCCCGGGGCGCGTCGCGCGCATCGCGCGCTCGTGGGCGGCGGCCGAGATCGCCGCCGCGCGGCGCATCACGGCGAGCTCGCCGTCGTCCTTGATGAGGCGCATCTCGTCGAGGTCGGAGCGCACGTCGCGGATCTCGGCGGGAGCGGTGACGCCCGCGCGCGAGTGCGAGCGAACCTCGTTCAGCCAGCCCATGACGCGCGCGTCCCAGAGGGCGTCGGCCCCGGGGGCGTAGCAGAGGGCGGGCTGATTGGCGAGCAGCTTCGGCATGTGCTCGTCAAGCGCCTCGACCGGGTAGGCTTCGTCGAAACCGTACGCCGCCTTCGCGCCCTCGGGACCGTGGCGCACGCCGTCCCAGAGCTCGCGCTCCGGATTGCGTTGCCGGCAGAAGAGTATCGACCTGGGCTCCTCTCCCGCCACGAGGGCGAGCGCCGCGTCGGGCTCGGGAAATCCGGTGAGGTAATAGAAATAGCTGTCGAAGCGGTACAGGTAGTCGCTGTCGCGGTTGCGCATGCGCGCAGGCGCCGTCGGGATGAACGCGATGCCTTTGCCGATGCGCCGCTGCAGCGCGTGGCGGCGCTCGGCGCAACGCGACAGATTGCTGGTCGTGTCCATGGCCCGGATTGTCGTCCGCTTTGCGGCGACGATCAAGCGACGTGCCCGTTAAGAGCGGAAAGCCGCTCGGGCGTGCCGACGTCGTGCCAGACGCCGCGATGCATTTCGCCGGAGACCTGCTTGCGAGCCATCGCCGAGCGCAGGAGCGGCGCGAGCTGTCCTTTGGAGCCCGATCGGATGCTCTTGAAGAGCTCGGGGCGATAAAGACCGATGCCGCTGAAGGTCAGCTTCGGTTCGCCGTTGGATTCGACCTCGGTGCCTCTCAGGCTGAAGTCTCCTTCCGGATGGTGCGGCGGATTCGCGACCAGAACGAGGTGCGCGAGATCCTGTCCCAGCGCGCGGCCGACGAGAGTGGAGAAGTCGAAATCGCAGAAGATGTCGCCGTTGACGGCGATGAACGGCTCGGCGCCCAGAAGCGGCAGTGCCTTGGCGATTCCGCCGGCGGTTTCGAGCGCCTCCGCTTCGCGCGAGTAGTGGATTGCGGCCCCGAAGCGGCGCCCATCGCCGAGAGCGGCCTCGATCAAGTGGCCGAGATGCGCGTGATTGACTACGATCTCGCGGATGCCCGCCCGCGCGAGCGCCTCGATCAACCGGGCGATCAGGGTCTTGCCCCGCACCTCGATCAGCGGCTTCGGCATCGCGTCGGTGAGGGGCTTCATGCGCGCGCCGCGCCCCGCGGCCAGGATCATCGCTTTCATGATCAGAAATCAGAACGTGTAGCCGAAGCGTTTTTCTTTTGCGTCGAGCTCATCGAGCAAGTGCGCAAGCGCTGCGAGTTCTCCGTAGCGCTCGCAGGTGCGCCGCAGGTAGCGCATCACGAGCGGCTGATCCTTCAGGTAACCGTCCTTGCCGTCCCTCAAGAACAGCCGCGCGAAGATTCCCAGCACCTTGAGCTGGCGCTGCGCCCCCATCCATTCGAAATCCCGGTAGAAGTCGGCGAAATCGCCGGCCACCGGCAGACCGGCGGCTCGCGCCTTCTCCCAGTAACGCACTGCCCAGTCGATGACGCGCTCCTCTTCCCAGGCGATGTAGGCGTCGCGCAGGAGCGAGGCGAGATCGTAGGTGATCGGGCCGTAGACCGCGTCCTGAAAATCGAGAATTCCCGGGCAGGGCTCGCAGACCATGAGGTTGCGCGAGTGATAATCACGGTGCACGAAAACGCGCGCCTGCCCGAGGTTGTTCGCAAGGAGCGCCGAAAAAGCCTTCTCCAGGATCTCGCGCTGCGCTGCGCCGAGCTCTCTTTGGAGCTGGCGGGCTACGTACCAATCGGGGAAAAGGCGCAGTTCCCGCTCAAGCAGCTGCTTGTCGTAATCGGGCAGCACGCCCGGCCGGCTCGCCAGTTGAATGCGCAGCAGAGCGTCGAGCGCGTCGCCGTAAAGCCGCCCGGCGCTGTGTTCGTCCAGCGCATCCAGATAAGTCGTGCTGCCAAGGTCCGAGAGCAGCAGAAACCCCCGTTCGAGATCCTGCGCCAGAATCTCGGGAACGTGAACCCCGGCTTCCGCGAAGAGATGCGCGACATGCACGAACGCAACGCAGTTCTCCCGGTCGGGCGGCGCGTCCATCGCGACGAGCGACGGTTGCGCCTCCACGCGGCGTATGCGGAAATAGCGTCGGAAGCTCGCATCGTCGGAGGCTGGCGCGACGCTGAAGTCGCTGCTGCCGAGCGTCGTCTCCAGCCATTGCCGCAATTGCTCGGCCCGGTCCAAAAGTCCTCCTGAAACAAAGAATTGCCTTCGCCGCCTATTTATGCGATTTTAGCACCCGCCCCGACAGCCCAATCCTCCAAGCTTCCCCGCCATGTCTTGTCCCCGTGCCCGCCTAGCGGCGTTGGCCATTGCGCTCGTTTGTTCTGCCGCGGTGCAGGCACAGGGGCAGGGGCTTCAGCCGCGGCGCTCCTTGGCCAAACCATCCGGCGTAAGTCCTGACTCCTTG
Source organism: Betaproteobacteria bacterium (assembly GCA_005881355.1). GTDB lineage: Bacteria > Pseudomonadota > Gammaproteobacteria > Burkholderiales > SG8-39 > VBDM01. The sequence continues at coordinate 4,023 of VBDM01000099.1, read as the reverse complement.
CCCGTCACCCTCGATGCAGACCGCCTAGAAGGCGTCCCCGGAGAGGAAACGACCGCGCAGGGCAACGCCACGCTGCGCCGGGGCACCACGTCGATCCGGGCCGACTCGCTGAAGTTCCGCGAGCAGAAGGAAGACGTCGAGGCGCGCGGCAACGTGCGCTTTGAGAGCGAAGGTAACGTCTTGACCGGTCCTGCCCTGAAGTATCAACTCAGGGACGCGACCGGGGTATTCGAAAAGCCCGACTTTACTTTCGCTCCGCGCTCAAGGCCTGAGCAGCAGCCCGTAACCGCGCGCGGCCAGGCCGAATCGATCGAGTTCCTGGGCGAGAAGCAGTTCAGGATCAAGGACGGCTTTTTTACCTCCTGTAAACCGGGCGACGACGGGTGGCTCCTCAGGGCCGACGAGCTCGACCTGGACTTCACGCGCGAAGTGGGCACCGCGCGCGGCGGCGGCTTGTATTTCAAGGGGGTGCACGTCATTCCGGCGCCGTCGATCGATTTCTCGCTCAACAACCAGCGCAAGTCCGGCTTACTTCCGCCCTCGATCGGCACGACGGGCAAAAGCGGACCGGAGCTTGCAGTCCCCTATTATTTGAATCTCGCGCCCAACTACGACCTCACGCTCACTCCGCGCTACATGGAAAAGCGCGGCTTGCAGATCGCCGAGCAGTTCCGTTACCTGCAGAAGAACTACAACGGCGAATTCAAGGCCGAGCAGCTCCCGCAGGACCAAGCGGCGGATCGCAGCCGCTCGGCGATGACGCTGGTCCACAGCTACAACAGGGACGGCTCCCTCCTTGGAGGGCTGAACCTGAACAAAGTATCCGACGACAACTACTTCCGCGATCTCGCGACCCGGATCAACGTCACTTCGCAGACCACGCTGACGCGGGAGGGTTTTCTCACGTACAACGGCAGCTGGTGGGGCACGGGCAGCTATTCGGCCACGACGCGCGTGCAGCGGTTCCAGGTTCTTCAGGATCCGGATAATCCGATCGTCGCGCCCTACAGCCGGACGCCGCAGCTCACGTTATCCATGCTGCGCCAGGATGTCGGCGGGTTCGACTTCGCATCCTCGGCGGAGCTCGTCGATTTCAGCCACCCTACTCAGGTGATCGGGAAGCGCTCGACGATCTATCCGAGTCTGAGATTGCCCCTCATCACTCCAGGCGCCTATCTCACACCGAAGCTCGGCGCGCACTACACGTACTATTCGCTTGAACAGATCCCGCTAGTGACGCCAGACCCGGCCATGCCCATGGTACAGGTCCCGGCATTTCCGGACACGATCAGCCGCAGCCTTCCGATTTTCAGCCTGGACAGCGGCTTGATCTTCGAGCGGGAGGCGCAGGCCCAAGACCGGGCCGTTACCCAGACGCTCGAGCCGTGCGTCTACTATGTGCGCATTCCGTTTCGTGACCAGAATAGGATCTCGCTGTCTTCAACTACGCGCAGATTTTCTCGGAGAACAGCTTTTCAGGAGGCGATCGCATCAACGACGCCAACCAGCTGACCGTCGCGCTCACCTCCCGCGTGCTGACGTCCTCGACCGGCCAGGAAATGTTCCGCGGAACGATCGGCCAGCGCTATTACTTCAAGGATCAGCAGGTGACGCTCAATCCGACCGATACGCCCCGGACCTACCGCACCTCGGACTGGCTTGCCGCGCTCTCAGGGCGACTCGCGCAGCACTGGACCGCGGAGGCCGCGACCCAGTACAACCAGCGGGACAACCAGGCCGAGCGCGTGACCGTCACGACGCGCTATCAGCCCGCGCCGCTCAAGACGCTCAATCTGAGCTACCGTTTCCTGCGGGACCCGATCAACCCGATCAGGCAGGTGGACCTCTCGGGACAGTGGCCGCTCGTCAGTCGCTGGTACGGGGTCGGGCGGTTCAACTACTCGCTGCGCGACAGCCGCATCGTCGAGAGCATCGGGGGCTTCGAATACGCAGCCGACTGCTGGGTGAGCCGAATCGTGGTGCAGCGATTCGCGCTGACGGCGGGCACATCGTCGACCGCCGTGTTCATGCAGCTGGAGCTGAACGGCTTCTCGCGACTCGGGTCGAATCCTCTTGAGGCCCTGAAACGCAACATCCCCGGGTACCAGCTGATCAACGCGGTCCCCCCCGATGCGAATCCCAATCGTCCGTTTGATTTTTACGAGTAATGATGCTTGAAGTCCCGGGCTCGGCGCTGATGCGGGGCACGCCGGGCGACAATGCTGCAAAATAGCGGGACCGTGACGATGAGATCCAACCTCGCCATCGTGCTGCTGATCGCGTGCGGCACGGCGCTTGCGCAAAGCGGACGTCCGGAACGGGCCGCGGCGGCGCGTATCGCCCTCGTCGATCGGATCGTTGCCGTGGTCAACAAGGAGGTCATCACCCAGTACGAGCTCGCGGCGCGGATGAACCGCGTGCTGAAGGACCTGCAGCGACGCGGAACGTCTCTTCCCGAGCGGGGCGAGATCGAGCGTCAGGTCCTCGAGCGCCTCATCGCCGAGAAAGTACAGCTGCAGTTCGCCCGGGAGACCGGGCTGCGCGTCGACGATCTGGAGCTCGACCGTACCGTCAACCGGGTCGCCGAGGGAAACAAGCTGTCGCTCACCGAGTTCCGGAACACGCTCGAGCGCGACTCAATCCGTTTCGACGCATTTCGCGAGGAACTGCGCAACGAAATCCTGATCACGCGATTGCGCGAGCGCGAAGTCACCAGCAAGATCACCGTCAGCGAGGGCGAGATCGAGAATTTTCTTCTCGAGCAAAGCGAAAGAAAGGACACGGCGACCGAGTACAGCATTGCGCACATTCTGGTGCGGGTGCCCGAGCAGGCGAGTCCCGAGCAGCTGGAAGCGCGGCGCGCCCGCGCCGAAGAGGCGCTCAAGAGGCTGAAGGACGGCGCGGACTTCGCGCAGCTCGCCGCCGCCTACTCGGATGCGCCCGATGCGCTCCAGGGCGGCGTCACGGGCTGGCGCAGCCAGGAGCGGCTGCCCGAGTTGTTCGTCGAGGCGCTGGCGAAGCTCAGGCCCGGGGACGTGAGCAATGTCCTGCGCAGCCCGGCCGGATTCCACGTGCTCAAGCTCGTCGAGATGCGCGGCGCCGGAGCGCCGCTGCTGGTGGAACAGGCGCACGTGCGCCATATACTGGTGCGCACCAACGAGCTCGTCTCCGAGGACGACGCTAGGAGAAAGCTCTCTAACCTGCGCGAGCGCATCGTGAACGGCGTGAATTTTGCCGAGCTCGCGCGCCTGAACTCCGACGACAGCTCGGCTTCGCGCGGTGGAGACCTGGGATGGGTCTACCCGGGCGACACGGTGCCGGAGTTCGAGCGGGCCTTCATGGACTTGAAACAGATGGAGGTGAGCCAGCCCGTCAAGACTCCCTTCGGATGGCATCTGATCCAGATTCTCGAGCGGCGCACCGCGGACATGTCCTCGGACCGCAGGCGCGTCGAGGCACGCAAGGCGCTCCTGGACCGAAAGGGCGACGAAGCCTACCAGGAATGGCTGCGCCAGTTGCGCGATCGCGCCTACGTCGAGCTGCGGCTCGAAGAGCGGTGAGTGAACCGTCGATGTTCACTCCCCCCAAAACGGTCATTGCAGTCACCTCAGGGGAGCCGGCGGGAATCGGCCCGGATATCTGCCTCGCGCTTGCGCGGCGCAGCTTTTCCGCCGGCATCGTGGTGCTCGGGGACCGGGGGATGCTCGAGAGCCGCGCCCGGCAGCTCGGGCTCGACCTGCGGCTGAGCGACCCCGGGGTCCGAGTGGCGCCGGGATCGATCGCGTGCCTGCACGTCCCGCTCGCCTTCCCCTGTCGTGCGGGCAAGCTTGACCGGCGCAACGCGCCTTACGTAATCTCTCTTCTCGACCGCGCGATCGCAGGCTGCAAGACGGGCGAGTTCGCCGCGCTCGTCACCGCGCCGGTGCACAAGGGTGTCATCAACGACGCCGGCCCCGCGTTCATCGGTCACACGGAATATCTCGCCGAACGCACCGGCGCGTCTCAGGTGGTGATGATGCTCAC
>VBDM01000098.1 GCA_005881355.1 Betaproteobacteria bacterium | reverse complement strand
CGAGCTTTTCCACGCGTTCAAGCGCCATCCGGGCCTCTTCGTGGTCCCCGATCCGGGCCTGAGCCAGCCCGAGCTCGAACCAACCGGCCGCAAATTGCGGTTCGAGTCGCACCGCCTCCTGATAGGCGCTGATTGCCCGGTCAAGCCGATTGGCATCCCGGTAAGCCTGTCCGAGCAGAAAGAACGTTACGAAGGAAGTGCGGCCGATGGCGCTCGCACGCTCCAGAGTCTGCACCGCCCGTCCCGGCTGCCCGGCCAGCCGCTGGGATTCGCCCAAGAGGTTCCAGGCGCCGATGTCCTCGGGGTTGCGCTGGATAACGCGCGAAAGCGCCGAGGCCGCCCTCGGATACTCGCCGCTGCGCAGCCGGGCGTAGCCCGCGATCACCCCCCAGTCGGAACCCTCGGGATCCCGGCGCTGCCGTTCCTCGGCGTAGCGCAACAGCCCGTCCCAATCCCGCCCCCGGTTGAGCTCGGCGATCCGCTCCCGGTCCTCAAAGCTGTCCCCGCGCCCGGATAACGCGGACGCGGGGAGCGGATCGATCGGAGGTCCCGCCTCCTCCCGTGCGGAAGAGAAGCTGCCGCAGCCGGAAAGCGAAATGCAGACCGCAAGAGCCGCGGCGAACGCAAAGAAGCGGGAGTCAAACTTTGTTCTGATAGACGTAGGCCTGCTGCTTGATGTCCGATTCCCGAGTGCGCTTCAGGTGCTCGGGGTCGAGCTTCTTGTCCCACCACAGGGCCCGCCCCTTTCTCTGCTCCTGGACGATGTGCGGCTTGTCCCGCAGCAGCTCGCGGATCATTCGGGTGAGATCGGATTCGTAGGGTTGCGCCATGGCTGAAAGCAGTGCCAGACGGGAATTATACGCTCGCGCGGGCTACCGGCCCCAGGGCGAAGCACCCTCTTGCCAAACGGACGTATACTGTATATAAATACATTATACGGAGGCCCCATGACCGAAGAGCTCACCCCCAAGCAGCGCAAAGTCCTCAACTTCATCCGCAAATCCATCCAAAAGACCGGCTTTCCGCCCACGCGTACGGAGATCGCCGAGGCGTTCCGCTACAGCTCGCCCAACGCCGCCCAGGAGCACCTGCGCATCCTGGACAGGAAAGGCGCGATCGAGCTGACCCCGAGCGCCTCGCGCGGCATCCGCCTCACCGAAGAGCCCGGGCTGCCGCTCATCGGCCGCGTCGCCGCGGGCAGCCCCATCCTCGCCGAGGAGCACGTCGAGCGGCACTGCCAGGTCGATCCGGCCCTGTTCCAGCCGCGCGCCGACTATCTGCTGAAAGTTCGCGGCATGAGCATGCGCGACGCAGGCATTCTCGACGGCGACCTGCTCGCCGTGCACCGCACGCGCGAGGCGCGCTCGGGCCAGATCGTGGTGGCGCGGGTGCACGACGAGGTCACGGTGAAGCGCCTGCGCCGCCGCGGCAACACCGTCGAGCTGCTCCCCGAGAATCCCGAGTTCAAGACCATCGTCGTCGATCTGCGCGAGGACGATTTCGCCATAGAAGGCCTCGGCGTCGGCGTGATCCGCCGGCCTCTTTGACGCTCGCGCGGTTTTTTCTGCAGGCCGCGGTCTATGGCGGGCACGCCTTTCCCTTTCGCCGCCCTGCTCGAGCGCCCCGATATCTGGCGCGGCGACAGTTTGAGCCGGACCGGCACGCCGGCGGTTCCAAGCGGATTCCCCGAGCTTGACGCCGAGCTTCCCGGCGGCGGCTGGCCCGCCGGAGCGCTGACCGAGGTCCTGCCTGCGCACGAAGGCATCGGCGAGCTGCGCCTGCTCGGCCCCGCGCTCGCTGCCCTGTCGAATCGGGGACTGCGGCTCGCTTGGATCTCTCCCCCTCACCTGCCGTACGCGCCCGCGCTTGCCGCGGCGGGAATCGATATCGCGATGCTCGTCGTCGTGCGCACCACCTCTCCGATAGAAACGCTCTGGGCGGCCGAGCAAGCCCTCGTCTCGAACGCCTGCGGCGCGGTGCTCGCCTGGCCCCAAGGGGCGAAGTACGCGGAGCTGAGGCGCCTGCAGATCGCCGCCGAGGGCGGCCGGGCACCCGCTTTCCTGTTCAGGTCCCCGCAAATCGCCGGCGAGCCTTCCCCTGCGGCCCTGCGGATCGCGCTGGGCACCGCGGCGGCGGGCGGACTCGCGGTGCACGTGCTCAAGCGCCGCGGTGCTCCCCTCGCCCGCTCTCTTCTGCTGCCGGCGATACCGCCCGCCGTACGCGGCAAAAACCATCATGTGGACCGCCATCCGGCTGCCCCGGCTGCCGCTCGAGATTTTCTTGCGCGGCTGGTCCACGCCTGAGCCTTTCGCGGTCGAAGAGCGGCACCGCGTTTTCGCCTGCGACCGCAAGGCCTTGGCGCGCGGCGTTCGCGCCGGCATGGCCGTTTCGGCGGCGCTCGCCCTCGCGCCGCGGTTGCGCGTTGTGCCGCGCGACCCCGCGGCGGAAACCGAAGCGCTGCTCGGGGTATCGGGCTGGGCGGCGCAATTCTCACCCGGCGTGGCACTCGAATTTCCCGACGGCGTGCTGCTCGAAGTCTCGGGCAGCCTCAAGCTCTTCGGCGGCCTGGAGCCGCTCCTCGAACGATTGCACCGAGGGCTGGCGGAAATGGGCTGGAGCGCGACGCTCGCGGGCGCGCCCACGCCGCGCGCGGCTTTCTGGCTCGCGCTGGCCGGAAAACGGGAATTCATCGATTCGGTCGCCGAACTCGAAGCGGCGCTGGCCGCGCTGCCCGTGGGGGTTCTGCGCTGCGGCGATGGAACGCTCGAGGCGCTCGAAGCGATCGGCGTTCGCACGCTCGGCGAGCTGCGTGCATTGCCGCGCGAAGGTGTGGCGCGGCGCTTAGGACAGGAACTGCTCGACAAGATCGACCGAGCGCTCGGGCTGCTTTCCGATCCTCGGAATTTTTTCATCCCGCCGGCGCGGTTCAGGGCCGCGATCGAGCTTCCCGCCGAAGTCACACAGGCCGAAGCCCTGCTTTTCGCCGCGAGGCGCCTGATCGTGCAGCTCTGCGGGTTTCTTGCCGCGCGCTCGGGCGGCGTGCAGCGCTTTGTCCTCGGCTTGAGGCACCGCGACAGAGCCGCCACCGAAGTCGCGATCGGCCTGGTCGCGCCCTCGCGTGACATCGAGCATTTCACGCTGCTCGCGCGCGAGCGGCTTTTCAGCCTCGCGCTCGCCGAGCCGGTGCGCGAAATCACGTTGCAGGCCGACGACGTGGTGCCGCTTGCCGGCCGCAACCTCGGGCTGCTGCTCGAAGAAGGCAAGGCGGCGGGTGACTGGGAGCATCTGGTCGAGCGGCTGCGCGCGCGGCTCGGGACCGATGCCGTATGCGGGCTTGTCCTGCGGGCGGAGCATCGCCCCGAACACGTAGTCTGCGTCGGCGAGCCGGATTCCAAGCAATTGCATCTGGACTTCGGCGAACGCCCGTTTTGGCTGCTCGCGCGCCCAAAGCGGATTGCGGAGATCGGCGCCGTGCCGCACCACGAAGGACCTCTCGAGCTGCTTGCCGGCCCGGAACGCATCGAGTCCGGTTGGTGGGACGGCGACGACGTCGCCCGCGACTACTTTGTCGCCCGCATGCAGAACGAGGCGCTCGTGTGGATCTACCGCGAGCGGCGCGGCGAAGGCGGATGGTACCTGCACGGCGTTTTCGCCTGAAACCGTGTATTCCCCTCTCCCCGCCTACGCCGAGCTGCACTGCCTTTCGAATTTCACTTTTCTCCGCGGCGCTTCGCATCCGGAAGAGCTGGTGAAGCGCGCCGCCGGGCTGGGCTATTCGGCGCTTGCCGTCACCGACGAGTGCTCGCTCGCCGGAGCGGTGCGGGCGCATATCGCGGCGAAAGAGGTCGGCCTGCCTCTGGTCATCGGCTCAGAGATACGACTGAACGACGGGCTGAAGCTCGTGATGCTCGCCACCGACCGCGAAGGCTACGGCGATCTGTCCGAGCTCATCACCCGCGGCCGGCGCAGGAGCAAAAAAGGCAGTTATTCCCTCGGCCGATCCGACCTCGACGGCACTCTGTCCGGCTGTCTCGCCCTCCTGGTTCCGGACGGAAAGCACGACGCCGAGCATGCGCGGTTCGTCGCCGAGCGCTTCGCCGGTCGCGCGTGGATCGCGGCGGAGCTGCTGCGGGGGCCGGATGACCGCGCGCGCCTCGCCGGATTGCGCGAGCTGGGCAAGGTCTCCGGCCTGCCGCTCGTGGCGGCAGGCGACGCGCACATGCACGTACGCTCGCGCCGGCCTCTTCAGGACACGCTCACCGCGATCCGCCTGGGCACACCCGTGCACGCCTGCGGCCACGCGCTCCATCCCAACGCCGAGCGGCATCTGCGGCTGCGCATGCGCCTGGCGCAAATCTATCCGGCCGAACTGCTCGCTGAGACCGTGCGCGTCGCCGAGCGCTGCAGATTTTCCCTGGATGAGCTGCGTTACGAATATCCCGAGGAGCTCGTCCCCGCCGGCGAAACGCCTTCGAGCCATCTGCGCAAGCTGACCGAGAAGGGACTGGCGTGGCGCTTCCCGAACGGCGTCCCGGACGAGATACGCAAGCTGATCGAGCACGAGCTCGCGCTCATCGCCGAGCTCAAATACGAGCCTTTCTTTCTCACCGTCTGCGACGTGGTCGAGTTCGCGCGCGCGAAAAAAATCCTCTGCCAGGGACGCGGCTCGGCGGCGAACTCCGCCGTCTGCTACGCGCTCGGCATCACCGAGATCGATCCCGCGCGCATGAACGGGCTATTCGAGCGCTTCGTCTCGAAGGAGCGCCACGAGCCGCCCGATATCGACGTCGACTTCGAGCACGACCGGCGCGAGGAGGTCATCCAGTACGTCTACGGCAAATACGGCCGCGACCGCGCTGCGATCGCGGCCACCCTCATCACCTACCGGCCGAAGAGCGCGCTGCGCGATGTCGGCAAGGCGCTCGGCTTGGACCTGGACCAAGTGAGCCGGCTG
>VBDM01000097.1:5752-7458 GCA_005881355.1 Betaproteobacteria bacterium | reverse complement strand
ATGACGATCATGCCGGCGAGCATCGTCGCCGCCATCGTCGGCGCCTTGGCGAGGCTTACCGAAGCGCCCTGGTGCAGCGTGTTCCACCACTTGACGGAAAAGTAGATGATCGGGATGTTGACCACGCCGACCAGCGCGAGCACGGCTCCGGCCTTGTCGGCGCGGCGCGGATCGTCGATCGCCGCCTGCAGCGCCATGAAGCCGAAGTAGAGGAACAGCAGGATCAATTCGGAGGTGAGCCGCGCATCCCATACCCACCAGGTGCCCCAGGTGGGCTTGCCCCACAGCGAGCCGGTCCAGAGCGCAAGAAACGTGAAAAGCGCCCCCGTAGGGGCGAGCGCGCTTGCCATCATTCCCGACAGCCGGGTGTTGAACGCGAGCCCCAACCCGGCCCAGAAGGCCATGACCAGGTACAGGAACATCGACATCCAGGCGGCGGGAACGTGAATGAAGATGATGCGGTAGGCCTCGCCCTGCTGCGCGTCGGTGGGTGCGCGGAAAAAACCGATGTACAGGCCCGCCGCGCACGCGATGAGCGCAAGAACGCCGAACCAGAACGCGAGCTTTCCCGCCAGCGGGAAAAAACTTTGCGGAGAAGAGTACTTGAACCAATTCAATCTGCCGCTCCTGTCTCACCAACCTGCATTAGATGACGTTTGTCGGTCGTTTATTCCGCCGAGATGCGCAGCGCCACCGCCGCCGCCCAGGGCGCGAAGGCCGCCGCGAACACGAGCAGCGCGCCGAGCAGCAGAAGCTGCGCCTGCCCGCCCAGCCCCGAGACGGCGCTTTCGGCTGCGCCCGCTCCGATGATGAGAACCGGGACGTACAACGGCAGCACCAGCAGCGACAGCAGCGCTCCCGCGCCCCGCAATCCCAGAGTCAGCGCCGCGCCGATTGCGCCGATCAGGCTGAGGACCGGCGTCCCGAGGACCAAGGATAGCGTCAATGTCCGGAGGAGGTCTTGAGGAAAATCAAATTGTAGCGCCAAAACGGGCGAAATCAGGACGAGCGGCAGGCCTGAGATCAGCCAGTGCGCGAGCACCTTGGCCGCCACGGTCATTCCCAGAGGCGTGGCGCCGAGCAGCATCTGCTCGAGCGTCACGTCGGCGTGGTCCGCGGCGAACATCCGGTTGAGCGCGAGCATCGAGGCGAGCAGCGCCGCGACCCAGATGACTCCGGGAGCGATCGTGCGCAGGAGCGCCGGGTCGGGCCCCACGCCCAGCGGAAACAGGCTCACCACGATCACGAAGAAAAGCAGCACCGTCAGAACGTCGGAGCTGCGTCGCACGGCGAGCAGCAGATCGCGATGGATCACGCAGCGCAGCGCGGCGATCACGTCCTAGTCTCCCGCGCCGAGATCGATGTGTAGCGATCTGTTGGCGGCGATCCTGGCCTCATGGTGCGTGCTGTACATCGCGATGCCGCCGCGCGCGAGGTATGCCTCGATCAGGGATTCCACAGTACGCATCGCGGTCGAGTCGAGCGCGGCGAACGGCTCGTCCAGCAGCCACAGCGGCACGGCCTCGCTCAGAGCGAGCCGCGCCAGCGCGACGCGCCGCCGCTGCCCCTGCGACAGCACCCGAGCGGGCAGATTCTCGCAACCCGCGAGCCCGAGTGCGCGCAACGCTTCGCCGATTTGCGGGCGTTTCGCCGCGAGGCCTGCGAGCGTGCAGGACACCTGCAGATTTTCGAAACAGGTCAGGTCG
>VBDM01000097.1:0-5711 GCA_005881355.1 Betaproteobacteria bacterium | reverse complement strand
GCGATGCGCAGGAGGCTGGTCTTGCCGGAGCCGTTGGCCCCGCCGACGCGCAACAGCTCGCCGCCGCGCAGCGCGAAGCCCAGGCCATCGAACAATGTGCGCTCGCCGCGCGTGCACCGGAGATCGACCGCCTCGAGCGAGGGGATTCCCGAAATCTTTTCCACCGCGGCGATCTAGGCGGCTGCGAGCTCCGCCCTGACTTCCGCGAGCAGCTTCTCGGCTTCGCTGCCCCGGACCCGCGTGATGTCGTCCTGGTACTTGAGCAGGGCGCCGAGCGTATCGTTGACGGTCTGGGGGTCGAGCGCCATCTTGTCGAGCGCGACCAGCGCCTTCGACCAGTCGATGGTCTCGGCGACGCCGGGCAGCTTGAAGAGATCCATCTTGCGCAGGCGCTGCACGAAGGCCACGACTTCGCGCGACAGCTTCTCGGAGGCTTCCGGCGCCTTGCGCTTCAGGATCTCGAGCTCGCGCACGGCATCCGGGTAATCCACCCAGTGGTAGAAACAGCGCCGCTTGATGGCGTCATGGATCTCGCGCGTACGGTTGGAGGTGAGCACGACGATGGGCGGCTCCTTGGCCTTCACGGTGCCGATCTCGGGGATCGTGATCTGGAAATCCGACAGCACTTCCAGGAGGTAGGCTTCGAACGGCTCGTCGGTGCGGTCCAGCTCGTCGATCAGCAGCACGGGCGCGGCGCCCTGAGCGCCCTCGAGCGCCTGCATCAGCGGCCGCTTGACGAGGAAGCGCTCGGAAAAGATGTCCTTGGCGACGGCATCGCGGGAAACCCCCTGCGATTCCGCAAGCCTGATTTCGATCATCTGGCGCGAATAATTCCATTCGTATACGGCCGAGGCGATGTCGAGGCCTTCGTAGCACTGCAGGCGCACCAGCGTCCGGCCGAGGCCGCCGGACAGAACCTTCGCGATTTCGGTCTTGCCGACGCCGGCCTCGCCTTCGAGGAACAGCGGCCGGCCCATTTTGAGAGCGAGAAAGACCGCCGTGGCGAGGCTGCGCTCGGCGACGTAGTCGGCGCGCGCGAGCAGCGCGAGGGTATCGTCGATGGACTTGGGGAGGGCGCTCATTCGCGAATTATGCCATCTGGGCGTTAAAAAACCCTCCCCCAAGGGAATTTGGGGGAGGGCCGGCGGGGATCCCCCTCGAGGCGATCAACCCTCGAGATCGGGTCCGGGAGAATTTGATCCCCGACTGTTCACGCCGCCACGAGGACGGCGTGCGGGCCCCGGGAACCGGGGACTCCCGGATGTTCTATTTCATCGCGGCTTCGACCGCCCGCTTTGCCATTACGGTGATGAGATGCGCCCGATAGTCCGCTTTTGCGTGCAAATCGGAATTCAGTCCTTTCTCCGGAATCTTGATGTCCGCCACCGACTCGGGCGCGAACTTCGCGGCGAGCGCTTTTTCCATCTGCGCCACGCGAAACGCGCACGCGCCGGCTCCGGTCACCGCCACGCGCACGCTCGAGCCGAAATCGGCGACGAACACGCCGACGATCGCGTAGCGCGACGCCGGGTTCTTGAACTTCATGTACGCGGCGCGCCTCGGAACCGGGAACGACACCTGCGTGATGATCTCGCTTTTGCCGAGCGCGGTCTCGTAAAACCCTTTGAAGAAATCGTCGGCCGCGATCTTGCGCTTGTTGGTGACGATGGTCGCCCCGAGCCCGAGCGCTCCCGCGGGGTAATCGGCGGCCGGGTCGTTGTTGGCGAGCGATCCGCCGATCGTTCCCATGTTGCGCACCATGCGGTCGCCGATGCCGCCGGCGAGGCTCGCGAGCGCGGGGATCGCCTTCTTCACCGCGGCGGAAGCCGCCACTTCGGCGTGGCGCGTCATCGCGCCGATCGTCACGGCCTTGCTGTCGGCCTTGATTCCGGAGAGGCCCTTGACCGTGCCGAGATCGACGAGGTCTGAGGGCTTCGCGAGCCGCAGCTTCATCGCCGCGATCAGGCTCTGCCCGCCGGCGAGCAGCTTGGCCTCCGCGTTCTTCGCGATCACTTTGACCGCGTCGTCGACGGATTTTGCTTTCTGGTAGTTGAATGAATACATCGCTGTCTCCTCAAGCTGCTTTCTTCATGTCCTGGCAGACGCGCCAGATGCGCTGTGGCGTCGCCGGCATTTCGAGGTTCTGCACGCCCAGCGCATCGGTGAGTGCGTTCATCACGGCGGCGGGTGCGCCGATCGCGCCGGCCTCGCCGCAGCCCTTCACGCCGAGCGGATTGTGCGTGCAGGGAGTTTCCTTCGTGCCCACCTTGAATGCCGGCACGTCGTCCGCGCGCGGCATGCAGTAGTCGAGATACGACCCGGTGACGAGCTGGCCGGAGTCCTTGTCGTAGTGGCAGCCCTCCGTCAGCGCCTGGCCGATGCCCTGCGTGAGCCCGCCGTGAACCTGTCCCTCGACGATCATCGGGTTGATGATCTTGCCGAAGTCGTCCACCGCGGTGAAGTTGACGATCCTCACGTTGCCGGTGTCGGGATCGACCTCCACCTCGCAGATGTGGCTGCCCGCCGGGAACGTGAAGTTGGCCGGATCGTAGAATGCGTTCTCGTTCAGGCCGGGCTCGAGCTTGTCGAGCGGGTAGTTGTGCGGCACATAGGCGGCGAGCGACACCTCGGCGAATGCTTTTTTCTTGTCGGTGCCTTTCACGACGAACGCGCCGTCCTTGAAATCGATGTCGGCCTCCGCTGCCTCCATCAAGTGAGCCGCGATCTTCTTGCCTTTGGCGACGACCTTGTCGAGCGCCTTCACGATGGCGGTCCCTCCTACGGCGATCGAGCGCGAGCCGTAGGTGCCCATGCCGAAGAGGATTTTCGAGGTGTCGCCGTGCACGATGTCGACGTCCTCGATCGGAATGCCCAGGCGATCGGCGACCACCTGCGCGAACGTCGTTTCGTGGCCCTGGCCGTGCCCGTGCGAGCCGGTGAACACGGTTACCTTTCCGGTCGGGTGCACGCGCACTTCGCCCGCCTCGAAAAGGCCCGCGCGCGCGCCGAGCGCGCCCGCGACGTTCGAGGGCGCGATGCCGCAGGCCTCGATGTAGCAGGAAAAACCGAGGCCGCGCAGCCTGCCGCGCCTCGCCGCCTCGGCCTTGCGTCCCGGGAAGCCGGCGACATCGGCGACCCGCAGCGCTTCGGCGAGCGTGGCGTCGTAGTTGCCGGTGTCGTACAGCAGCGCGACCGGAGTCTGGTAGGGAAAGCTCTTGATGAAGTTGCGCCGGCGGATCTCGCCAGGATTCATCTTCATTTCGCGCGCTGCGGTCTCGACCAAGCGCTCGACGACGTAGGTCGCCTCGGGTCGTCCCGCGCCGCGATAGGCATCGACCGGCGCGGTGTTGGTGAAAACCGCCGTGACCTCGGCGTAGATCACCGGCGTCGTGTACTGCCCGGCGAGCAGCGTCGCATAGAGGATCGTCGGGATGCACGACGCGAAAGTGGAAAGATACGCGCCCATGTTCGCGGTGGTGGTCACGCGCATGGCGAGGAATTTGCCGTCCCGGTCGAGGGCGAGCTCGGCCTTGGTCACATGGTCGCGGCCGTGGGCATCCGAGACGAAGGATTCGCTGCGATCCGCGGTCCACTTCACCGGGCGGTTGATCTGCTTGGCCGCCCAGGTGCAGACCACGTCCTCGGCGTAGAGGTAGATCTTGGAGCCGAAGCCGCCGCCGACGTCGGGCGCGACCACGCGCACCTTGTGCTCGGGCAATCCCAGCACGAAGGCGGTCATCAGCAGCCGCTCTACGTGCGGGTTCTGGCTCGCGACATAGAGCGTGTAGCTGTCGTCGGCGCGCGAGTAGGCCGCGTTCGCGGCGCGCGGTTCGATCGCGTTGGGAATCAGCCGGTTGTTGACGAATTCGAGCGTGGTGACGTGCGCCGCGCCGGCGAAGGCCTGATCCACCTTCGCCTTGTCGCCCAGCCCCCAGACGTAGCAGGTGTTGTCGGGCGCGATGTCGTGCACGACGGGGGCGCCTTTCTTGCGCGCCTCTGCCGCGCGGACCACGGCGGGCAGCTCCTCATAGTCCACCTTCACAAGCTCCGCGGCGTCGCGCGCCTGCTGGTAAGTCTCCGCTATCACCATGGCGACGTGGTCGCCGACATAGCGCGCCTTGCCTTGCGCGAGGCAGGGATGCGGCGGCTCCTTCATCGGCTGGCCGTTGACGTCGGTGATGAGCCAGCCGCAAGGCAAGCCGTTGACCTTGGCCCCGGCGAGATCGTCGCCGGTGAATACGGCTATGACCCCGGGCGCCTTCAGAGCCTTGTCCTTCTTGATCGACTTGATCTTCGCGTGCGCGTGCGGCGAGCGCACGAAATACGCGTGGGTCTGGCCGGGGAGGGCGACGTCGTCGGTGTAGTTGCCGGCGCCGGTGAGGAAACGGTAATCCTCTTTGCGCTTGATCGAAGCGCCGATATAGGTGGTTGCGCCCATGCTCATCCCCTCATGGTCTGGGAGGCGGCTTTGATCGCCTTCACGATGTTGTGATAGCCGGTGCAGCGACACAGGTTCCCGTCGAGCTGCTCGCGGATCTGCTCCTCCGTGGGATTTGGGAAGTTCTTCACGAGGTCGATCGCGCTCATCACCATGCCGGGGGTGCAGAAGCCGCACTGCAGGCCATGGTGCTGGCGGAATGCCTCCTGCATCGGGTGGAGCGTCCCGTCCGCCTCGGCGATGCCTTCGATGGTGACGAGCTCGGCCCCCTCGGCTTGCATCGCCAGCATGTTGCACGACTTCACCGCGCGGCCGTCCATGTGGATGGTGCAGGCGCCGCACTGCGCGGTGTCGCAGCCGACGTGGGTGCCGGTCAGGCGCAGGTTGTCGCGGATGAAGTTGACGAGCAGCGTGCGCTCTTCGACCTCGGCGCTTGCGGGTTTGCCGTTGACGGTCAGGGAGACCTTGACGGTCATGGTATGGGCTCCTTCGGTGAAAGTTGGACTCTTTTTCGGTGGCGCTCGGTGGAATTGCGGAATTTCGTCGGCGAAAAAGCCTCCTCGACAGACAGTTGTGCGTCCAGGAATTTGCGGCGATGGGATCGAAAGAAATCCTAGACCATGCTTGCACCGCAATCAACCACGGCTTGAATCCGCCCGCGCTTGACCCAACCTTAAGCGGGGTCTACGCTATTGCGTATAATGGTTTGTTAGCATTCAGTAATATTCCCGCAGCTTCGCCGGAGACAAGGATTTCCCGTGGACAGCGTCGATCTTGAAGTAGTGCGCAGCGCACTGAAATGGACGGAAAGCGGCCACCGCGCCACATTGGGCACCGTGGTGCACACCTGGGGCTCGGCGCCGCGCCCGGTGGGCGCGATGCTCGTCATCCGCGACGACGGCCAGGTGATGGGCTCGGTTTCCGGCGGCTGCGTCGAGGACGATCTGATCGACAAGGTCAAGGCGAAGGCCATCGCCGCGGACAAGCCCGAGGTCACGACCTACGGCGTGACCCAGGAGCAGGCGACGCGCTACGGGCTTCCCTGCGGAGGGACGCTGCAGATCGTGCTGGAGCCGGTGACCAAGGAATCGAAATTGAAGGACCTCTTGGGAGTGATCGAGCGCCAAGAGCTTTCCGCGCGTTTTCTCGACATGGAAACCGGCAGAGTGCGCCTGGAGCCGGGCAAATGGTCGGATCTGCTCGAGTTCGACGGCAGAATCCTGAAAACCGTGCACGGCCCGCGCTGGCGCCTGCTCTTGATCGGCGCCGGGCA
>VBDM01000439.1 GCA_005881355.1 Betaproteobacteria bacterium | reverse complement strand
CTAACTCGGAAGGCGGATCCGCGCGACGAGGCCTCCGCCCTCGCGCGCGAGCAGCTCGAAGCTGCCGCGGTGCGCGCGCACCACGCGCTCGACGATCGCGAGACCGAGGCCCGCGCCGCCCTTGTCGCTGCGCGCGACCTCAAGGCGCGTGAACGGCTGTTTCAGCCGTTCCGCCTCCGAGTCCGGAATGCCCGGGCCGCGGTCTGCGACCTCGAGCACCGCCGCGCCGTTTTCGGCGCGCACCGCGACGCTCACTTCCTTTTCCCCGTAGCGCAGCGCGTTGTCGATGAGGTTCAGCACGACGCGCCGCATCGACATGGCCTGCAGGGGCAGCTCGGGCACGCCGGAAAAATCGGTCGCGATCGATTTGCCGCGGCGGCGGTAATGCTCGGCGACCTCAGCCGCGAGCGCGGCGAGATCGGCGCTCTGCAGCGGCTCGCCGCCGTCGGTTCTCGCAAAATCGAGGAACTGGTTGATGGTGCGGTCCATCTCCTCGATGTCGTCGGTCATACCCTCCCTCAACTGCGGGTCGGCCCCGCTCATCTCCAGGCCAAGCCGGAGCCTCGAGAGCGGCGTGCGCAGGTCGTGCGAAACGCCGGCGAGAATCAGAGCGCGGTCGGCGTCCAGCCGCGCGAGGTCTTTCAGCATCTGGTTGAAAGCGTGAGACAGCGTGCGGATCTCCTCGGGGCCGGATTCGGGGATGGGCTCGGGGATCTTCCCCTTGCCGATGGCGCTTGCCGCCCGGGCGAGCGCGCGAAGCGGCCGGTTGAGGCGGGACACGAGGAAATACGCGGCGAGCAGCGACAGCACCAGGGCGAGCGCGCCCCAGCCCACCCACCGCAGCGCGATCTGCCGCTCGATGCGCTCGCGCGGCACGCGCACCCAGTATTCGTCTTCGTCGATGTGGAAGCTCACCCAGAACCCGGGCTTGCCGTCGCGCTCGCTCGCGAAGCGCGTGGTCTCGCCGAGTTGCCGCCGGATCATCTCGGCGACCAGGCGCACCAGCGGCCGGTCGGCGGGCGGAGCGATGCGCTCGCCGGGTTCGGAAGGGTAGACCTGGATGCCTTCGCGCTCGGAGAGCTCCGAGAGCAGCTCGTGGAGGCGCTCGGGCTGCGAGGTCACCAGCGCGGAGCGCGTGAGGTTGACGATGCTGATGAAGTTCTGCGAGATCTGCCGCGCGCGCGGCTCGAGCTCATAGGCGCGGAAGATCTCGAACCAGGCGACCGTGGTCGCCAGCACCAATGCGGCGAGCAGGATGAAGGTGCGCCACAAGAGCGAGCGCGGCCACAAAGCCATCAAACCATCGCCCTCATTGCGGCCGGCCGTCGGGCACGAAAACGTAGCCGAACCCCCACACGGTCTGGATGTAGGCGGGATGCGCAGGATCCTTCTCGACGAGCTTGCGGAGGCGCGAGATCTGCACGTCGATCGAGCGGTCGAACACTTCGTACTCGCGGCCGCGCGCGAGCTCCATCAGTTTGTCGCGCGACAGCGGCGTCCTCGGGTTCGTGACCAGGACCTTGAGCAGGGCGAACTCGCCCGTGGTGAGCGACATCGACTGCCCGTCGCGCTCGAGCGTGCGCGTCGCGAGGTTGACCGTCATGTTCCCGAAGCTGACCTGTTCCGGCTCGACCGCGGGCGCCCCCGGAGGGAGCGGCGCGGCACGGCGGCGCAACACCGCGTTGATGCGCGCGACCAGCTCGCGCGGGTTGAAGGGCTTGGGCAGGTAGTCGTCGGCGCCCATCTCCAGGCCGACGATGCGGTCCACGTCCTCGCCCTTCGCGGTCAGCATGATGATGGGGACCGTATTCTTTCCGC
>VBDM01000080.1 GCA_005881355.1 Betaproteobacteria bacterium | reverse complement strand
CGCACGAATCTTCCCAACGTCTGGGCGATCGGCGACGTGGTGCGCGGACCGATGCTCGCCCACAAGGCGGAGGAAGAGGGCGTGGCGGTGGCCGAGCGCATCGCCGGCCAGCATCCGCACGTGGATTTCAACACGATTCCCTGGGTGATCTACACGACACCCGAGCTCGCCTGGGTCGGCAAGACCGAGCAGCAGCTGAAAGCGGAAGGTATCGAATACCGCTCGGGAACGTTCCCGTTCTCCGCCAACGCGCGGGCGCGGGCGCTCGGCGACACGAGCGGGATGGTGAAATTCCTCGCCGACGCGAAGACCGACGCCGTGCTCGGCGTGCACATCATGGGGGCGTTCGCCTCCGAGCTGATCGCCGAAGCCGTCGTCGCGATGGAGTTCCGCGGAACCAGCGAGGACATCGGGATGATCTGCCACGCGCATCCTTCGCTCTCGGAGGCGATGAAGGACGCGGCGCTGGCGGTGGACAAGCGGGCGCTGAATATCTGATGAACGACAGTTCGCTCGAAGCCGCCGAGGAATGGCAGGACTCCGGCGAAAAGCCCTCCGTCGTCGATCTTTACCACCGCGCGCTGAAGCGGCGAGGCTTCACGAGCGACTCTTCCCAGCTGCGGGCGGTAGAGCGGCTGCAGCAGCTCTACGAGGAGTGGACCGCATACAAGGCGCGACGCGGCACGGCGCTCCGGCGCCTGGTGGTGCACCCGCCGCTGCCGCGAGGCGTGTACCTGTGGGGCGCCGTGGGGCGGGGCAAGAGCTTCCTCATGGACAGCTTTTACCTGTGCCTGCCGCTGGTGCGCAAGCGCCGCGTGCACTTCCACCACTTCATGCGCGACGTGCACCGGGAGCTGGAGGAGCTGAAGGGCCGCGAGGACCCCTTGAGCGCGCTCGCCGAGCGCATCGCGAAGCGCTATCGCCTCATCTGCTTCGACGAGATGCACGTCAACGACATCGCCGATGCGATGATCATCGGGCGGCTGCTCGGACGGATCATCGACCTGGGCGTAGTCTGCTGCATGACCTCGAACTACCATCCCGACCAGCTCTACAAGGACGGCCTGAAGCGCGAGAACTTCCTGCCGACGATCGCGCTCCTGAAGGAGCGCCTCGACGTTCTGCACGTCGACGGCGGCATCGATTACAGGCAGAGGATGCTCGAAGGCGTCAGGGTCTACCACGCACCGCTCGGGGCCGAAACCGATCGCGCCCTCCTGGAGGCGTTCAAGAGGATCGCCGAGGTCGAAGAGGAGTCCCACGAGCTCGACGTCGAAGGGCGCGTCATTCCCTACCGCCACCGGGCCGGCGGGGTCGTCTGGTTCGACTTCAAGGTGATCTGCGGCTGGGGCCGCTCGCAGCACGACTACCTGGATCTCTCCAGGCGCTTTCACACCGTGATCGTGTCGGAGGTGCCGCGCATGGGTCTCGCCCTTGCCGAGGAGGCGCGGCGCTTCACCCTCATGGTCGACGTGCTCTACGACAACCGCGTCAAGCTCATCGTTTCGGCCGAAACGGCACCGGACAAGCTGCTGAGGATCGAGGAGGATCCCGGCGACCCGCGGCTGCGCGCCTTGGTGTTCGAGTTCGACCGCACCGCGAGCCGTCTGGTCGAGATGCAGTCGCGCGAATATCTGGCCGAGCGCCGGCGCATCCCGGAATGAGCGAGGCGTCGGCCGGCCCTGCCCCGCCGGTATAATCGGTTCCGAGGGGGAGCACGCCGGCAGTCATGGAGAAATTCAGGGTCTACCGCATCCACGAAGTGGAGAAGAAGGTCGTCGCACGCTTCGAGGAGCTCGCTCTCGATGATCTCGACAAGGGAGAGGTGGTGGCGCGCGTCGCCTACTCGAGCGTCAACTACAAGGATGCGCTCGCCGCGACCGGCGCGGGGAAGATCATCCGCCGCTTTCCGTGCGTGGGCGGGATCGACCTCTCGGGGACGGTGACCGAATCCGCCGACCCGCGCTTCAAGCGCGGGGATGCGATCATCTGCACGAGCTACGACCTGGGCGTGGCGCACGACGGCGGCTACGCCGAGTACGCGCGGATTCCCGCCGACTGGGCCGTTCCCATGCCCAAGGGGATGAGCCTGTTCGAGGCGATGGCGCTCGGCACCGCCGGGTACACTGCGGGTCTCGCCGTGACGCGCATGGAAGCGAACGGCCTGAAGCCCGCCAACGGCCCGGTCATCGTGAGCGGGGCCACCGGCGGGGTGGGCTCGATCGCGATCGACATCCTTTCGCGCCTGGGCTACCACGTCGTCGCGCTCACGGGCAAGGACGGCGAAACCGGCTACCTCGAGAAGCTTGGAGCGAAAGAAGTGATGTCCAGAAAAAGCCTCGGCCTCGCGAAAATCAAGCCGCTCGACAAGGCCACCTGGGCCGGCGCCATCGACAATCTCGGCGGGGAGGTGCTCGCCTGGATGGCGAGCACGATGATGCAGGGCGGCGCCATCGCCTCGATCGGCCTCGCCGCGAGCATGAACCTGAATACGACGGTCGCTCCGTTCATTCTGCGCGGCGTGAGCCTGCTCGGGATCGACTCCGGGTCCACGCCCATGCCCTTGCGGCGGGAAATCTGGGGCCGGCTCGCGCTCGACATGCGGCCGGAGCATCTGAAGGACATGACCCGAACCATCTCTTTCGACGAGCTGCCCCGGGCGTTCGACGGACTGCTGAAGGGCGCCGCGAAGGGACGCATCGTCGTCGACCTCGCGGCCTGACGTGGCGACTCCCTCAGTCATATCGAAGCAGCGCGTCCTCATCGTCGACGATTCCAAGATCGTCCGCACGACCATTGCGCGCCTCATCCGGGCGACCTTCGACGTCCGGGAAGAGGCGAACGGAGAGGCCGGCTGGCAGGCGATCGCGTCCGATCCATCCATCGTCGCGGTGTTCTCCGACATCCTGATGCCGGAGCTCGACGGCTTCGCGCTGCTCGAGCGCATCCGCAAGTCGGAGAACGAGCGCATCCGCCGCATACCGGTGATCGTGATCTCCGGGGACGAGGACGACGCGACCAAGAAGCGCGCCCGCGCGGCCGGAGCAAACGACTTCATCACCAAGACCACCGACGGCACCGAGATCCTTTCGCGCATCGACAATCTCCTGCACCTGATGGAAGCCAAGCAGCAGGCGGCGGTGAGCCAGCAGATGGTCGAGAAGACGGCCACGCACGATCCGGTCACGGGCGTCTTCACCCCGCACTATCTCGTCACCGAAGGCCAGAAGCGCTACTCTCACGCGCGCCGCCACGGCGGGCCGCTTTCGGTCCTGATGTTGCGGGTGGAAACCTACGGGGAAATCGCGGAGAAGGTCGGAAAAAACGTGGCCGACCAGTTGCTGGCGAAGATCGCGAAGCTCGTCATGGCGACGCTGCGCGCGGAGGACTCGATGGGGCGCACGGGCGAAGCGGTCTTCACGGTGATCTTCGGGGGGACCTCGTCCCAGCAGGCGATCGCCTTTGCACGACGCGTGCAGGATCAGATCGAGAAGGCGCAGATCACCTATCGCGACCAGGTGCTCAAGATGCGGGCGAGCTTCGGGCTCGCCGCGCTCGATATCGATCCGGTGGGCTCGCTCGAGGAGCTGATGAAGCTCGCGCTGCAGCGCCTGCACCAGGCCGCGAGCCGAGCCGCGCAGCGCATCGTCGGCCGGGACGAGGTCAATCTGGTGAAACCGACGACGCTTCCGAGCGACCTCGAACGCGCGGTTCAGTTGTTCGAAGGCGCGAGCGCCGAACAACTCGGCGACGCCGCGGGCGAAGCGCTGCGGCGGATGCTGCCCTTTCTTCTGGCGGTGTGCCGGCGCCTCAACGTCGATTTTCCCGCCGACAAGATCGCGCAGGCTCTGAAGGATCGCGAGAAGTAGCCCCCCGGGGCCGAGGAGCGGTTCGTGACCACCTACCGCGAATTCCATCGCCGCTCGATCGAGGACCGCGAAGGCTTCTGGGCCGAGCAGGCGAAGCTCGTGCACTGGGCGCGGCCGCACTCCAGGGTGCTCGACTACCGCCGGCCGCCGTTCGCCAGATGGTTCGTCGGCGGCGAGACCAACCTCTGCCATAACGCAGTCGACCGGCACGTCGGAACGCGCGGCGACCAGAAAGCGCTCGTCTATCTCTCCACGGAGACCGGCGAGGAGAGGAGCTTCAGCTACCGCGAGCTCCACGTCGAGGTGCAGCGCGCGGCGGCCATGATGCGATCGCTCGGGGTGGGCAGGGGCGACCGCGTCATCGTCTACATGCCCATGATCCCCGAGGCGGCTTTCGTCATCCTCGCCTGCGCGAGAATAGGCGCGATTCATTCGGTGGTGTTCGGCGGATTCGCCGCGGCCAGCCTCGCCGCCCGGATCGACGACGCGCGGCCGAAGCTCATGGTGACCGCGGACGGCGGCAGCCGCATGGGGAAGGTCGTCCTCTACAAGGCGCTCGTCGACGAATCGATCCGGCTCGCGAAGCATCCTCCGCAGAGGGTCCTCATCTGCCGGCGCGGCCTGGACGAGTCGATGCGGGTCACGGCCGGGCGCGACCTCGACTACGCGGAGCTGCGCGCAAAGCATCTCGATGCGAAGGTGCCGGTCACCTGGCTCGAATCGAACGAGCCGTCCTATATTCTGTACACGTCCGGCACGACCGGCAGGCCGAAAGGCGTGCAGCGCGACGTCGGCGGCTACGCCGTCGCCCTCGCGGCGTCGATGCGGCACATCTACTGCGGCAGCGCCGGGGAGACGATGTTCACCACCTCGGGCATCGGCTGGGTGGTGGGCCACTCCTACATCATCTACGGCCCCTTGATCGCCGGCATGACGACGATCATGTACGAGGGCGTGCCGGTCCGGCCCGATGCAGGCATCTGGTGGAAGATCGTCCAAGACAACAAGGTCAACGTGATGTTCTCCGCGCCGACGGCGATCCGGGTGCTGAAGAAGCACGACCCGGCGTATCTGCGTAAGTACGACATCTCCTCGCTCAAGCATCTTTTCCTCGCGGGCGAGCCGCTCGACGAGCCGACCCACGTCTGGATCGCCGAGGCGCTGAAGAAACCCGTCATCGACCACTACTGGCAGACCGAGACGGGTTGGCCGATCCTGTCCGCGGTCCCCGGGGTGGAGAATACCGCCCTCAAGTACGGCAGCCCGAGCTTTCCGGTGTTCGGCTACGACCTGAAGCTGCTGCGCGAGGCGGACGCCGCCGACGCGGGAACCGGCGAAAAGGCCGTCGTCGCCATCGCGCCGCCGCTGCCTCCGGGCTGCATGACGACGGTGTGGGGCGACGACGAGCGCTTCGTCGAGACCTATTTCGGCACTTTCCGCGGGAAGCAGGTCTATTCGACCTTCGACTGGGGCATCCGCGACAAGGACGGCTATTACTTCATCCTCGGCCGCACCGACGACGTGATCAACGTCGCGGGCCACCGCCTGGGCACCCGTGAAATCGAGGAAGCGGTCAACATGCACGCGAATATCGCCGAATGCGCCGTGGTGGGCGTAGCCGATTCCCTGAAGTTCGCCGGCAGGCCGCGTGCAGCTGGAAAAGGAGGTCATGGAGACCGTCGACAGGCAACTGGGCGCCATCGCGCGGCCAAAGGCGGTACACTTCGTGTCCCTGCTTCCGAAGACCCGTTCGGGCAAGACGCTGCGGCGCTCGATCCAGGCGCTCGCCGAAGGGCGCGACCCGGGCGACCTCACCACCATCGAAGACCCGGCCGCGCTGGAGCAGATTCGCAACGCTTTGAGAAACTAGGTTGGAGCGATGAAAACCAAGCCCTGTCTAACTCTGGAAGATTGCAAGAAAATCGGCGCAGCCTGCGAGGCCGAGGCGCGCAAGAACAAGTGGAACGTCGTCATTGCCATCCTCGACGACGGCGGCCACCTGCTGTGGCTCGAGCGCATGGACGGCGCCACGCCGGCCAACGCGGAGATCGCGATCGAGAAGGGCAGGAGCGCCGCCGTGTCCCGGCGCACGACCAAGAACTGGGAAGACCGCATCGCCGCGGGGCGCAGCGCCCTCCTCAAGATGCCGGTGCTCCCGGTGCAGGGCGGAGTGCCGATCATGGCGGGCGGAGAGTGCGTCGGCGCGGTCGGCGTCTCCGGGGTGCAGTCGCACGAGGACGAGCAGATTGCCAACGCGGGGATTGCGGCCTTGAGCTAGGGAATTAGAGACGGTCCGGAGCTGTTCATCTCCGGACAAGCCGTATCACAAATCGTAGTCAACTCAAGAGGAGACACCATGTCTTTGAAATCTGCAGTTCAGGCTTTTGCAGCCGCGATGCTTGCGGCGTTTGCGATGGGAACCGCCGCGCAGCAGCCGAACCCGATGGATGTCGTCCCGGACAAGATGCCGAACGACATCCCCTACGGTGCGCCGATATCGCTCGACCATGCCCAGGCTGCCATCAACGCGGCCGTGGCCGAATCCAGGAAGCGCGGCTGGAAGCTCAACGTCGCCGTCGTGGATTCGGGCGGCAATCTCGTCGCCTTCGCACGGATGGACGGAGCGCAGATCGCCTCGATCGCGATCTCGGAGCACAAGGCGCGCGCGTCGGCGACTTTCCGTCGGGAGACCAAGGCGTTCGAGGCGGGCATACAAGGCGGAAACAACTACCTCATCACCCTGGACGGCGTGATCGGCTCGCGCGGGGGGATTCCGCTTCTGGAAGGCGGAAAACTGATCGGCGCCATCGGCTGCTCAGGCGGCACCGGCTCGCAGGACGAGGTCG
>VBDM01000079.1 GCA_005881355.1 Betaproteobacteria bacterium | reverse complement strand
ATAGGGTTGATCCGCGCGGACACCAAGGCCTCCTTGTTTGCCCGATTGTCGCTCAAAGCTCGCCGATTGTCAGCGCCGACAAGTTGATTTTCCGGGTTTCCAATGCGGCAATATTGGGGCACGCCGGTTTGCTGTCCGGCGCGAGTTTCGCTAAGATGGCTATCCAGATTACTATTTGAGGCCGACCGTGGAGAAGAAGTATTCAATCGCCGAAGCCCGGCAACAGCTGCCCGCAATCGTTCACGAGGCGGAGCGCGCGGGCGCGGTGCGCATCACCCGCCGAGGGCAGGTGGTCGCGCGGCTGGTCTCGGAGCACGAATTCCAGCGCCTTGCGCGCCGCAAGCGCCGTATCGATTGGGGTACGATGCTGATCGATACGCGCGGTTTCAAATTCGACCGCGAAGAAGCGAATGCCCGCTGAGCGCGGCGCACCCCCGCCGGCTTTCTTCCTCGATACCAACGTCCTCGTCTATTCGTTCTCCGAGACCGACATCGCCAGGGGCGAGACCGGCCGCGCCCTTGTCGAGGCCGATGGCGCGTGGGTGAGCACCCAGGTGCTCTCGGAGCTTGCGAATGTGCTCACGCGCCGGTTTCGGGCCCCGGCGCAAGAAGCGAAGCGCCGCGTGATGAGCATCGCCGCCAACTGCGAAGTGATCGTCGTATCGCCGCCCATCGTGTTCGATGCCTTGCGCATCATGGAAAAATTCGGCTACGGGTTCTTCGACAGCCAGATCATCGCGGCGGCGCTGGCCTGCGGTGCGTCGGTGCTCTATTCCGAAGACCTGCACCACGGCCAGACGGTGGATGGGAAGCTCTCGATCCGTTCGCCGTTTCGCCTTCGCGCCGAACAGCGCGCAAAGCCTTACAGGACCACGAAGCGCCGCGCCGTCGCGCGAGCTTGAGATTCGGGGCGCGACGGCAGCCTTCGCCAGCTCCGACACTGGTCGGGGAGCTGAAGCAATGGCCAGAATCGGCCAAAAGCAGACCTTGCAGTAGACTCGTCGAGCGCGTCAGCACTTGAGACGCCGCTACGGATTGTGCCGAGTCGCGGTCCGGCCAGGAGCGACCACCAGCGCAATCCGTAGGATGGTGACAAAAACAGGAGGGGAAGCACTGCATGAGGTCCACGCTGCAGATCGACGGCATCGATGTTTTTGTGGAGGGCGAGGGAAACGAAACCATTGTCATGATCCACGGCTGGCCCGACACGTATCGGCTGTGGGACGCCCAGGTCGCCTTCTTCAAGGAGCGCTACCGCTGCGTTCGCTTCACACTGCCGGGCTTCGACATAGACCGGCCGCGCCGGGCGTTTTCACTGGCGCAGACGATCGCCACGTTCAAGAAAATCATCCAACAGACCTGCCTCGCCCAGAAAGTCGTCTTGATGGTGCATGACTGGGGCTGCGTGTTCGGCTACCAACTGGTGAGGCGGCACCCGTCGCTGGTGTCGAAGATTGTCGGAGTAGACATTGGCGACGCAGGCACGAGCCAGCACGTGCGTTCATTGAACGCCAAAGCCAAGGCCATGGTGTTTGTTTATCAGGTATGGCTAGCCATCGCGTGGCGAATCGGCGGCAGCATCGGCGACAAGATGACGAGGTCCATGGCCCGCGCACTGAAGTGCCCCGCAGATCCGCAATTCATCGACTCGCGAATGAACTACCCCTACTACATCCAATGGACGGGCACTCATGGATCGTACCGCGACGTGGTGACCTTCGAGCCGCCCGTCCCAATGTTGTTCGTGTACGGCAAGAGAAAGCCGTTCCTCTTTCACACCCCGGCCTGGGCCGACGCCTTAGCCATGCGACCAGGCAGTCAGGTGCGCGCGTTAGAGACAGGGCACTGGGTCATGAGCGAACAATCACAGCAGTTCAACCAGATTGTTCATGCCTGGCTACCAACCTGCGGCTAGCGGTGCAGGCCGCATGCAGGTGGTCAATAGCGATGGGCACTGCCTACCGACGGACCCTCTCCGGCCAGAAGCAGACGCTGGCGAGAGGGTCATATCAGGTAGCCTGAACGGTCGTGTTTCTTAGTTAAAACGAGATCGGAACCAAGCGACCCCACAAGAATGCGCGACGAAATGTATATCTTGGATCTCTGCAATAAGCTGTTGGGCGCGAAGTCGCGACGGCAGCATCGGTTTCATTTCCTGGGCGGTGAGCTTTCACGTCATGTCCGCTTTGGGTCTTCGTCAAACCATCAACCCCGCCACGCGCGTCGCTTATACGCGATTCCGGAAGGTCGGATTTTTAATCCACCCTCTCACACGCCAGCGAAATCGAGTTTTTCAACAGAATAGGTCGTTTCCGGCCATTTAGCCCAAGGCGACAATCTCGAACCAATGCCCACTTGCTCTGGCAGGGAGCCGATCGACGCTCGAACCCGAACAGCGAAACGTAGCGAAATGGCGCGTTCGGCGAGTGAGGGCAGGCCCTAAAACAACAACTCTTAATCCGTGTTCTACGCAGTCGCCGTCGCACTAGCGACCGCGAGCCCCGGCATCTCGAACCCGCGCGGCTCAAGCTCTGCCATCAGCGACTTGTTCTGCGCCGGGGTGAGCTCGACGAGCGGAGGCCTGACCGTCGCCCAATCCGGATCGCGCCCGAAATGCGCAATCACCGCCTTCAGCGCCGCCATCATCGGGTATTTCTGCATGACGCCGCGCGTGGCGGTGATGTCCTTCTGAAGCGCTTCGGCATTCGACCCCCGCCAGTTCTCGAACAGGCGGTTGATCGCGCCGGGATTGATGTTGCCGGTCGCGGTGATGCAGCCCTTGCCGCCGTTCTTCATGTTGTCGAGCAGGAACACTTCGCTGCCGGCGAAGACGTCGAAGCTCGATTTTGCGAAGGCGTCCAACATCGCCTTGGTGTTGTTCCAATCGCCGGAGGAGTCCTTCACTCCGGCCACTGTGCCCGGGAAATTCTTCAGCAGCCGCTCGATCAAGCCGAGTGTGATCGGCACCTGCGACACCGGCGGGATGTGATACAGATAGAGCTGCAGGCGCGCGTCGCCGACGCGCTCGATCACCTCCGCGAAATTCCGGTACAGGCCCTCGTCGGACACGCCCTTGTAGTAGAAGGGCGGGAGCATCAGCACGCCCGCGCAGCCGAGCGCCGTCGCGTGCGCGGTGAGCCGCACCGAGTCCGTGAGCGCGCAGCACCCCGTGCCCGGCATGAGCCGGTCCGCCGGCACGCCTTCCTGGACGAGCGTCTCCAGCAGCACCATGCGTTCTTCCACGGAGAGCGAATTCGCTTCGCTGTTGGTTCCGAACACGGCGAGCCCCTGGCAGCCGTTGGCGAGCAGCCACTTGCAGTGCCGGACGTAGCGGGCCCGATCGGGGGACAAATCGCTCTTGAAGGGCGTCACCACGGGAGCGAGGACGCCTGAAAGACGTTTCGGGGCAGTCATGGTCGAATTTCCCGGAAAAAGCAGCCGGCATTATCGCACCGAAATGCCACGCTGCATGATGCCTTCCATCAATTTGACAAATGCAGACCCCGCGGCCTACCCTCGCTCTGCGAAAACAGCCACGACGTGTCCCACCAGAGGAGGCAGCAAATGATCCGTTTCGCGCCCAGACTCGCCCTCGCCGCCGCGCTCGCCGCCGCACCCGGCGTTGCCGGCGCGCAGGAAATCACCCTGCGCGTGGTGAGCGCGTTCCCCGAGAACCTGTATTACGTCAAGCGCCTGGTCGACTGGATCCAGAAGGTGAACGCCGAAGGCAAGGGCACGCTGCAGCTCAATTTCATCGGCGGCCCGAAGGCGATCCCGACCTTCGAGGTCGGCAACGCGTTAAAAACCGGCGTCGTCGACATGGCGATGAGCACCGGCGCCTACTACACCAACCTGATGCCCGAGGCCGACGCGCTCAAGCTCACCCAGCTTCCCGCGGCGCAGCTCCGCAAGAACGGCGCCTACGATTACATCAACAAGGTTTGGGCCGAGAAGGCGAACATGTATTACCTCGCCCGCGTGGTCGACGACACCCCGTTCCATCTCTACGTCAACAAAAAGATCGACAAGGCAGACCTGAACGGCCTGAAGCTGCGCATCACGCCGGTGTACCGCGACTTCTTCCAGGCGCTCGGCGGGACGGTGGTGCAGATCGCCCCCGGGGAGGTGTATACGGCCCTGGAGCGCGGCGTGGTGGACGGCTACGGCTGGCCGATCCACGCGCTGTTCGACCTCAACTGGCAGGAGCACACGAAGTATCGCGTCGATCCCGGCTTCTACAACGCCGAGGTGTCGCTGATCGTGAACCTCGACAAGTGGAAGGCGCTCACGCAGGCTCAGCGCGCCTACCTCACGAAGCAGGCGCTCGCCTTCGAGGCGCAGAACGAGGAATGGAAGAAGTACAACGCCGAAGAGGCGCAGCGCCAAGCGAAGGCGGGCATCCAGACGATCCGCTTCGACGCCGCCACTTCCAAGCAATACCTGGACAAGGCGTACGAGGTGGGCTGGGCGGGCATCATCAAGGCGAGCCCGGAGCACGGGCCGAAGATGAAGGCGCTGTTTTCCAAGTAAAGAAAACCGGGCCGCGGAGAATCGGGGACAGACCTCAAGGGAGCCGCAAATGACAGCACTCAGATCGATCACGCCGACTTTATTTTTGTCGCTTGCCGTCAGCGGCTGCATCGGCAGCTACATGTACGCCAAGGAGATGGAAGGCGCAGACCGCTCGCTCGTCTTCGGCTATATCGACATGAGGGGCACCAACACCGTGCTCGACACGCTGTCTTTCGTGCCGAACGATCCGAAGAAAAAAGAGGACTACACCGGAGCGCGTGTACTCGGTAGCGCGCTGGGCGGCTTCGAAGGTTCAGGTCCCTTTTTTCTCGAAAACATGCCAAGCGGGTCGTATCGTATTTCGCACTTCGTCAGTCGCATAGGCCAATTCGGTTACACCCATATTTTCCCCGAGTCCGGCCCTCGCGCGCAGGTCTTCAAGATCGACCGACCGGGGATCTACTTTCTCGGCTCCTACAAGGTCGCGAGAAAGGACCGCGAGTTCGATTTCAGGCCCGTGAAATCTCCGACACAAAAAGAAATCCTGGAGCAAATACTGCCGTACACGAAGGACACGAAGTGGGAGAACCTGATCCGCAAGCGGTTGCGGGAGCTTTGACATCGTCCAACGCGCTGCCGTCCGAGCACGGACATATCCGGGTAATATCCGCAAGGAATGGAGACGCTCTCGCGTTGGTACGGAAAACTCCTGAACGGCCTCGCCCTCCTCGCATGCGCGATGCTCCTTTTCATGACGCTCATGATCTGCGCCGACGTGCTCCTGCGCAACACGTCGCTCGTCCCCGGCCTGAGGAACATCGCCTGGAGCAACGAGGTCTCCGAGGCGACGCTCTATCTCGTGACCCTGCTCA
>VBDM01000078.1 GCA_005881355.1 Betaproteobacteria bacterium | reverse complement strand
GAAGGCGCGGTAAAGTAGGCTTCGACAACCACTCAAGGAGATCCCAATGAATTACGTCGACGCAGTCGTGGTACCGGTCCCGAAGAGAAAGCTGGCGGCGTATCGCAGCCTGGCGCGGCTGTCCGGAAAAATCTGGCGCGAGCACGGCGCTCTCGAGTACCACGAGTGCGCGGCCGACGACGTGAAGCCGGGCAAGCGCACGTCGTTCCCGCAGAGCGTCAAGCTCAAATCCGGCGAGATGGTGGTGTTCGCGTACGTCGTGTACAAGTCGCGCGCGCATCGCGACCGCGTCATGGCCAAGGTCATGAAGGACAAACGCCTGGCGAAGATGATGGACCCGAAGAACATGCCGTTCGACGGCAAGCGCATGTTCTGGGGCGGATTCAAGGTCATGGTCGACGCCTGAGCCGTAAGGAGACGCCATGCGTTTCATGATGCTGATGATTCCCAAAGGATACGAGAAGGCGGCGCCGGGCGCGATGCCGGACGCGAAGACCATCGCCGCGATGATGAAGTACAACGAGTCCCTGCAGAAGGCGGGCGTGCTGCTTTCCGGGGAAGGTCTGCACCCGCCCTCGATGGGCGCACGCGTGTCATTCGCCGGCGGCAAGCCCAAGGTGACCGACGGACCCTTCGCCGAGGCGAAGGAGGTGCTCGGCGGCTACTGGATGATCCAGGTGAAGTCGCGCGAGGAGGCGATCGAATGGGCGAAGCGCTGCCCCGGCTCGGAAAACGAGGTCATCGAGATCCGCCAGGTGCAGGAGCTGTCGGACTTCGACGCCGAGAGCCTCCCCCCCAAGCTTGCCGCACGCGAGCAGGCGCTGCGCGACGAGCTGGAGAGAAAGGCGAAGAAGCGCTAGCCGCACCTCGACTGATCGATCGCCGTGACGGCTTCCGCGACCCATAGCGCGATCGACGCGGTCTGGAGGATCGAGTCGGCCAAGGTCATCGCCGGCCTCGCGCGGATGGTGCGCGACGTCGGCCTCGCCGAGGAGCTCGCGCAGGACGCTCTCCTCGCCGCGCTCGAGACCTGGCCCCGGGCGGGCGTTCCGGACAACCCGGGCGCCTGGCTCATGGCGACGGCGAAGAACCGGGCGCTCGATCACTTTCGGCGCGGGAAGCTCCTCGAGCGCAAGCACGAAGAGCTCGCCGGCGAAATGGAGCTCGAGCAGGAGATCGCGGCTGCGGATCTCGAAGCCGCCCTGATCGAGCGCATGGACGACGACATCGGCGACGACCTGCTGAGCCTCGTGTTCGTCGCCTGCCATCCGGTGCTCTCGACCGAGGCGCGCGCCGCGCTCACTCTGCGCCTGCTCTGCGGCCTCACGACCGACGAGATCGCGCGCGCCTTCCTCGTCCCGGAGCCGACCATCGCCCAGCGCATCGTGCGCGCGAAGCGCACGCTCGCCGAGACGCGAGTCCCTTTCGAGGTACCGCGCAAGGACGAGCTTGCCGCGCGTCTCTCGTCGGTGCTCGAGGTCGTCTACCTCGTCTTCAACGAAGGCTACTCGGCGACCGCGGGCGAGGACTGGATGCGGCCCGCTCTCTGCGACGAGGCGCTGCGTCTCGGCCGCATTCTCGCCGAGCTCGTGCCGAAGGAGCCCGAGGTCCACGGCTTGGTCGCGCTCATGGAGATCCAGGCCTCGCGCGCGGGTGCGCGGATCGCCCCGTCGGGAGAGCCGATCCTGCTCCTCGATCAGGACCGCGCGCGCTGGGATCACCTGCTCGTGCGCCGCGGTCTGGCCGCGCTCGAGCGCGCCGAGCAGCTCGGCGGCAGGCTCGGGCCTTACGCGCTCCAGGCCGCAATCGCCGCCTGTCACGCGCGCTCGCGCACCGCGGCGGAGACCGACTGGACGCGCATCGCGGCGCTCTACGATGCGCTCGCCCAGATCTCGCCCTCCCCCGTCGTCGAGCTGAACCGCGCGGTCGCGGTGTCGATGGCCTTCGGCCCGGCGGAAGGGCTGGCACTCGTCGACGCGCTCGCCTCGGAGCCCCTGCTCAGGAGCTACCATCTGCTGCCCTCCGTGCGCGGCGACCTCCTCGTCAAGCTCGGCCGCTTCGAGGAGGCCCGCGCGGAATTCGAGCGCGCGGCCTCGCTCACGCGCAACGCGCGCGAGCGCAAGCTCCTGCTCGACCGCGCCGCGGCCTCACATAAATTGCGCGTCGTAAAGTAAGATACAGCTCCGTCAACAAAGGAGTCCGCCAATGAAATTCACGAGAAACCTCGGAATGCTGTTGCTCGCGGTCTGGCTCATCATGACCGCGCTCATACCGATGCTCAATCTCAGCTTCTCGGGACTGAGCACCGTGATGCACGTGCTCGCGATCGCCGCGGGTATTTTGATCATCCTGGGCCGATAGGCGCTTGCGCCCAGGGTCGAGGGAGGAACAATCGTGAAGGTTCAGCCGCTTCTGATCGTGCTCACCCTGGTGAATCTGGCGCTTCTGATTTTCACTCTCGCGCAGATACGTCCGGCGGGCGCCGAAAGCGCCCTGCCGGTGCTGCGAGGCCGCGCGCTCGAGATTGTCGATGAGCGGGGCCGGGTCCGGGCGTCCCTCAACGTGCTGCCGGCAAAGACGCAGCCGGACGGCGAGACATACGCTGAGACCGTCTTGTTGCGGCTGATCACCGAGCGCGGGCGTCCGTCGGTCAAGATCGGCGCGTCCGAGCAGGCCGCGGGACTTAGCCTCGCCGGCCCCACGAACACGAAGGACACCTACGTGATATTGGAGGCGAAAGGCACGGCGAGCTCGTTGAGATTGAGAAACGAGGACGGCCGGGAGCAGATCGTCGAGCCGTAGCTCGACGCGCGGCCGTCCTTTGAGCACTACCCGAAGGACTCGACATACGATCCCAAGACCGGAGCGTTTGGCTGCGAGATCTGTATTCCGGTTGCACCGCTCTGAATCGGTTGTGTGCCACGGGGGCGAAGCGCGATGACGCTGATCCGCTGTACCGTGACCGACGGCTCCGGCTGGCGAACAAGGGGATAACGATGCTCATGGGTTCAAGGCTGTCCGGAGCGCGCTTCGTTGTCGTCGCCGCGCTCGCGCTCTTCGCCTTTGCCGCCGAAGCTGCGGTCGGCTTGACCGTTATCGCAGGCGGCGACGGCGACGGCCTGGTGACCGTGTTTTACCCCTCGGCCAGCCAGGCGCTCCCGGTCGCGCGTGGGCCTTTCACGCTCGAGGTCGCCTTGAACGGCACGCCTCTGCACGGCAACGCACGCCTGATCGTCGTCTCGCACGGCTCGGGCGGTTCGCCGCTGGTCCATGCCGACTTGGCGCGCGCCTTGGTCGAACAGGGATTCGTGGTGGCCATGCCAGAGCACGTCGGCGACAACTACAAGGACACGAGCAAGGTCGGCCCCGAGAGCTGGAAGCGCCGGCCGGCCGAGGTGTCGCGAACGATCGATGCCGTGGGACGGGATCCGCGCTTCGCACCGCTGCTGGCGCTCGACAAAGTCGGCATGTTCGGGATGTCGGCAGGCGGGCATACCGCGCTGACGCTGGCGGG
Source organism: Betaproteobacteria bacterium (assembly GCA_005881355.1). Taxonomy (GTDB): domain Bacteria; phylum Pseudomonadota; class Gammaproteobacteria; order Burkholderiales; family SG8-39; genus VBDM01. The sequence continues at coordinate 2,196 of VBDM01000078.1, read as the reverse complement.
CGGGCGCTGGTCACCGGCGCGCCTGAAGGAGCACTGCGAAGCGCACATCGCGGAAGATTTCCAGGGCTGCGTCGGTCTCGCCACCCGCCTGACCGGCGGCTTGTTCGACGGGTGGAAGAAGAGCGTCGCTCTTTGGGTCATCCGCCACCGGATGGATGACGGGGAGTGGTACGCGTACACCGACCCGCGCATCTCCGCGATCATCGCCGCCGTGCCGTATGCCGCGGACTTCGATATGGGTTCGCTCGCGAAGCCCCGCGTGCCGGTCGCATTGGTGACCGCGCGGCAGGACAAATGGCTGCTTCCACGCTTCCACAGCGACGCCGTCCTTCAAACCTGCAAGCTGTGCACGCGGCTGGCCGATTTCCCGAACGGCGGACACGGGGCGCTGCTGTCCCCCTTCCCGCCCGGGCTGTCCGGTCTGCTCGCCGAACTGCTCGACGATCCGCCGGGCTTCGACCGCGCGGCCCTGCCCGAGGCGGAGCGCAGGATCGCGGCGTTCTTCAGCAGCCATTTGCTTCCCTAGGCAGAAACGATGCATATGTGGATCTGGCCGTGGAATCCATTCGCAACCCCGAGAAGTTCCCGCTGGTGTCGCGATCCAGCACCTGACCGTCGGTTCGTGACCGACGCGTTCCGCGCGGCACAACCGGGACGTTATAGGCATGCGCGTAAGCTCCCGGCGATCCTCGCAGCGTCCGCGCTGGGCCTCGCCGCTCCGGTCGGCTTGTCCCAAACCTATCCCGGCAAGCCGGTCCGCCTTGTCGTGCCTTTTGCCGCGGGCGGAACCACCGACGTCGTCGCAAGGCTGCTCAGCCAGAAGTTCGCGGAGCGTCTCGAGCAGCCGGTGATCGTCGAGAACCGCCCGGGCGGCGATACGATCATCGGAGCGGAGGCCGTCGCCAAGGCGGCGCCCGACGGGCATACGATTCTTCTTACGACCTCCTCGACGATCGCGATACTGCCGCACACGAGGAAGCAGCTCCCTTACGATCCGTTCAAGAGCTTCGTCCACGTCGCGCAGATCGCGTATATTCAGTTCGTGCTCGCGGTGAACCCTTCCGTTCCCGCCGCGAGCGTCGCCGAGCTCATCGCGCTCGCGCGCTCCCAGCCCGGGCGATTGACCTACGCCCGCGGCAGCGAGTCGGGCCATATCACGGCGGAGATGTTCAAGGCGGCGACCGGGACGGACATCGTGCACGTGCAGTACAAGGGCAGCGCGCTCGCGACCACCGATCTCCTCTCGGGTCACGTTGACATGATGTTCACGGCCATCGCCGGTGTCGTTCCCTACTTCACGGCCAAGAGACTCAAGCCGCTCGCGGTATCGGGCGAAAGACGCTCGCCCGCGCTGCCCGACGTTCCGACACTGTCGGAGGCCGGCGTGAAAGACTTCGAGGCCAGCTCCCTCTGGGGCATCAGCGCGCCGGCGGCGACTCCGGTGTTCGCCGTGAAAAAATTGAACGAAGAAATCGGCGCCGTCCTGCAGATGCCGGACATCGTCGAGAAAATGCTCGCCCAGGGCGCCGAGCCGCGCCATGGAACTCCAGAGCAATTCACCGCGCTCCTGCGCGCCGACTGGGAGAAGCAGCGCGGGGTGCTGCAGAGGATTGGGTTCAAGGCGGAGTAGCGTATATAATTTGCAGCCGGAGGTTCCAATGAAATACCGGATTGCACTCCACAAGTCGGAAGAAGGCTACAGCGTCTCCGTTCCCGGGCTGCGGGGATGCTGGTCTCAGGGCGCCACCGAAAAGGAAGCCGTAGAGAACATCCGCGACGCTATTCGCGAGCACCTCTCCGTGGTTGATGACCAACTCCGCGGCGAAGATTTCCGCGAAATAGAAGTCGCCGTTTAGCTTTGCCTAAAATCCCAGGCGTCAATCACTTTGGCGCCGTGCGCGTATGATTCCGGATTTTGGTGACTCCGGAAGCCATTGCCGATGGCTGCTTGCGACCCAAAGCGGACATTCGTTGGGTCCCCTCTAAATCGTCTCTAACGCATCACATTCGCTTCATGGCACGGCCGCGATCACCATAACTTCAACGAGCATCCCAGGTCGCCAAAAGTCGGTCGTGAGGCAAGCCCGCGCCGGAGGGTTTACCGGATCGACCCACTCGTTCCAGACAGAATTGTGATCTTCGAACAGACGCATGTCGGCGATCCAGACCTGGGCGCTCAGTAGATGTGATTTGTCG
>VBDM01000077.1:5569-7944 GCA_005881355.1 Betaproteobacteria bacterium | reverse complement strand
GGCCAAGATGAGCGAAGCCTTCGAGAAGGCGCACTCGCAGTTCAAGAAATAGCCTGGTTCACGCGGCTGCTGCACAACCAGGTGCCGCTTGTCCTGCAGAACCGACTTCACATGCAGGGCATGCAGATGATCATCCTGCCGATGCGGCTGGACAAGTAAGGCGGGCGGCGCCCGCCGCTCGGAGGTGCTCCGGTAAAGGAACAGCAACCGCCCGGAGACCCGCGCCGGGCGCGGCTCTCCGTAAATCTAGGGGGAAAAGGGGGCGCAGCCCTCTTTTTCAACAACCCTCTAGCTCCTCGAGAGCATCGCGTCGAGGTGCTCGATGTCGTTGATCACGCGCCACTCGGAGGCGCCGGCGTTCTCGACCCGCTTCTGCCAGGCTTCCAGCCGCCCCAGGTAGCGCCGCGGATCGATGTTGTCGCTCTTGAGCTTGACGACGTTGAGCGCCACGATGCGGATGTCCTTCAGGCTGATCGGGAAGCTGCGGATGGTCGCCTTGTCGAGCTCCTCCTGCATGTCGGAGAAGATCAGTATGGTCTTCTTCCCCGCCCCCGTTTCATTGAGAAACATCCCGCCCTGGATGAGCCCGCCCGTGATGTCGGTATAGGCGCTCCCGCTGACGCTCTTGACGAACGCGTCGATCTTGTCGCGGAAGGCGCGCTTCTGCGCGTTGGCCTGCGAGGGTCGGCTGTCGAAGGTGACCTTCGCGATGATGTCCTTCTCGTTGAAGCTGCGGCTGCGCACCCGCGCCACCACGAGCGAGTCACCCGACTGCAGCGTGCCGAGCAGGTAATTGATGATGAGCTGGGCCTTGCGCACCTCCTGCGCGTAGGTCCCGGAGGTGTCCACCAGCATGTACACGGCCTGGCTGTGGCTGCGCTGGTCGGTGCATGCGGACACGCCCGCCAGCAGCAGCGATACGACGAGTAATCGCTTGATCATGATCGCCCCCGTTTTGCCTGAATCACGTGCCGCGGCCGGCGGGCCGCGACGCCGCCGCCTCGCCGTTTCGCATCGCCTTGACCATGCGCTCGATGAGCAGCGGCAGCACGATCGTGACGTCGTACAGGGTAGCAAGCACCTTGAACAACTGCCTAACGAGATTCCCGAGAATGCGCAGGACGAACGCCAGCATGCGCACGAGCATCACGACCGCCGCTCCGCCGACCGTGCGCACCGAATAAATGAAGGACTCGAGCGGGACCCCCACGAAAGCCAAGGCAAAGGGCAGGAAGAAACCGAGAACCATCTGCGCCGTGGTCGGGATGAGCCTGAGCAGGGGATCGGGCGGCGCCGCCTGCGCGGCCGCGAGCGACTGAACCAGTGCCGCCCTGTCGGCGGCCAGCATGTCGCGCATCAGGGCGAGCCCAGCCTCGATCAACGCGAAGACGAAGAGGAATACGACCGAGGTCCAGAACATGCGGCGCCGCATGCGCTCGCTCATGTTGGCGATGATCGGGAAGAGATGCGTGATACGCAGGGTCTCCATCACGAACAAGCCCATCGTCGCCTCGAGGAAGATCAAGACGAGCGCGGCCACGTCGGACATGCGCAGCGTGGCGGTCAGGTAGTCGCCTGCGCCGACCATCTCGGAGAACGGAAGGGCGATCAGCTTGAAATTGACGAGCGCGCCGCCCACCGCGATCAGCAGGACCAGCAGTGAAATCGCAAACTGCGTAAACGCGGACACCGTCAGCGCGTGCTCGGCCTTGTCGGTCTTCTTGTTGATCTGCTCGTATTTCTCCATCTGTGCGTCGATCTTCGAGGAGGTGTCCTGCAACCCCGTCAGCTTCTTGTCCACCTGCCCGAAGGTCTTGTCGAGCGAGCGCCAGAACGGCATGAACCCGCTCAGTATCTTGTGCCGCGACTCGAAGGCGCGGCGGTACTCGGCGAGCGCCTTGTCGTGGATGCCGTGGACGGAGCGCTTGATCTCCTCGAGGATCCTCTGCACCATCTCGTTGCCGTCGGACTTGATCTTCGAGACCGCGGTGAGGGCGTCGACCCACTCGGGGGACGCCGGCGGCACTTCTCCGCACTTCTTGTAGTCCTCCTCGACGCGCGTGATCTCGTCCAGGAGCTTGCGCTGCAGCGCCGGGTAGCCCTCCAGGTCGCGCGTGACGAGCGCCCCGACGCGCTCGAACTCGCGCTCGATATGCTGGCTCACCTCCTCGCGCCCGTGGGCGAGCAGCACCGCCTTGTTGCGCTCCTTCATGTCCCTCGCCGTCGCGAAGAGCCAGCGCGCGCCCAGCCGCAAGGGGCCGCCCACCATGTTGCCGATCGAGCGAAAGAGCTCGTGCACGAGCTTGCGCGCGGCGTACAGGAACGGCATTGCGATGACGAACAAGATCACCGCGGAAAGCACCGCGTTGTTGGGC
>VBDM01000077.1:0-5534 GCA_005881355.1 Betaproteobacteria bacterium | reverse complement strand
CAAGCCGGGGGAACCTGCCCGGCGGACCCCGCGGAGGGAGGGATTATTTCTCGCGATCGGACCGGATCGGCGCCGGCCCGCGTGCGGAAATGCTCCCGCGTCGGGCCGCGAAGCGCGGGTACACCTTCCTCACGTTGCCGTGGAAAATCTTCTCCTTGTCCTCCCTGCTCAGTCCCTTGGCCGCGTCGACGTAGCGTTTGGTGTCGTCGTAGCTGTGGCCCGTCTCCGGGTCCACGCCTTTCACTGCGCCGACCATCTCGGAGGCGAACAGGATGTTGTCCGCCGGGATGACCTTCAAGAGCAGATCGACGCCGGCCTGGTGATAGACGCAGGTGTCGAAGAAGACGTTGTTCATGACGAGCTCCTTCAGCGGCGGACGCTTCATGTCCTGCGCAAGTCCCCGGTAGCGGCCCCAGTGGTAAGGCGCCGCCCCGCCCCCGTGCGGGATGATGAACTTGAGCGCCGGGAAATCCTTGAAGAGGTCGCCGGTGATGAACTGCATGAACGCGGTCGTGTCGCCGTTGATGTAGTGGGCGCCGGTCGCGTGGAAGCTCGGATTGCAGGAAGCGCTCACGTGGACCATCGCGGGAACGTCGAGCTCCACCATCTTCTCGTAGAGCGGATACCACCACTTGTCAGTGAGCGGCGGGTCCTTCCAGTATCCGCCCGAAGTGTCCGGGTTCAGGTTGCAGCCGACGAAGCCGAGCTCCTTGACGCAGCGCTCGAGCTCCGGGATGCAGTTCGCAGGCGACACGCCGGGGCTCTGCGGAAGCTGGCACACGCCGACGAAGTTCTCGGGATAGAGCGAGCAGACGCGGTGGATCAGATCGTTGCAGTGCTCCGACCAGTGCCGGCTCGTCGTTTCGTTGCCGATGTGATGGCTCATCCCCATCGCGCGCGGCGAGAAGATGGTCAAGTCGGTGCCGCGCTCGCGCTGCTGCTTGAGCTGGGCCCCCTCGAGGCTCTGGCGGATCTCGTCGTCGCTGATTCCGAGCGTCCCCTTGGACGGCGCGTGCTTGGAATCCTCCAGCGCCGCGATCTGGCGCTTGCGCCATTCCTCCAGTTGCTTCGGGGCGGTGGTGTAGTGGCCGTGGCAGTCGATGATCATTTTTCGTCTTTTTCAGTTAACCCAGTTTGCGCGTCACGTCGTCGAACAGCTCGTCCACCTTGAAGCGCCGCGGGATCATGCGCTGCTGATGAACGTAGTCGATGGCGACCTCGAGGTTGCGCCGGTTCGCCTCCAAGCCGAACGGATTGGTGTCGAGCTCCCCTTCCCTCGGCAGCTTCGCCGCCTTCTTGCTCTGGGCGAGGAGCCGGTAGATCTCGCGCACCGCGTCCGGATGCGATTTCGACAGGGATTCCTTCACCACCACCATGTGGTTGATCTGCAGCGCGCGGTATTTCCTGCTCCAGGTCTCGGCCGCCATCGCCGGATTGTGGATGAGCGGCTTCAGCCTCGGGTCGGTCGGCACGGCGGGGAGGATCGCCGCGTCGATCTCTCCGGCAAGGAGCATCGCGACCAGCTCCTTTCCTTCGGGCGCGCGCTCCACCCACGGCGGATCCGTGAACTCGGCGACGTGGGCTTCCTCGAAGGTCACCCACTTCACGCGCTCGAGGTTCACGCCGTAGTCGTTGGCGAGGATGCCGCGCAGCCACGTCGAGGTGGTTACCGTGTAGGAGCGCGTGCCCACGCGCCGGCCGGCGAGGTCGGCGGGCGCGAGCAGCCCGCGCTCCGCGTTGTAGACGATGTGGGAATGCTGGAAGCGCGCGAGGACCACGGCGGGCAGGAGCACGAGCGGCTTGCCATGCGCCTTCGCCATGAGAAAGGTGACGATCGCGAGCTCCGCGCAATCGAACTCCAGGTCCCGCACCACGCGCTTGAACGCTGTGCTCACGGTCTTGACGTCGGCGAAATCCAGGCTGACCGAAGGCGATTTCACCTCGCCCCTCTTCAGAGGTTGCGTGACCGGATAGTCTCCCAGGAGCGTGCGCACCGTGACGGGTTCGTTCATAGCGGTGTACCCTGCTTATTTGTCCGCAAAAGGCCTCCAATGAGCGATGAAAGAAGAGAAGTCGTGGTCGTCGATGTCAAGATTCCGTTCGTGTCCATGGTGATACTGCTCGTCAAGTGGGCGATCGCCGCCATCCCCGCGATCATCATCCTGTCCGTCCTCGCGGCCGCGGCGTCGATGGTACTCGGAGGCGTGCTCCACTGGAACTGGATGGGCCGGGGGATGGTATGACCCGGTGCCCGCTCAAGTCTTTACGCTGAACCGCCCCGACCCGTAGGCCATGATGTAGAGCAGCCCGCCCATCATGGCGATGTTCTTCATGAACATCCCCATCTCGATCTGCTGCTGGGCTGCCGGAGCGGCCCAGAAGTTGTGAAAGACGAGCGTCACCGGGATCATCCACAGAAAAAGCGCCGCGGCCCCGAGCCGCGCCTGCCAGCCGACGATCAGCATCAGCGCGGCGCCGATCTCGATGATGATGGAGAGAACCAGCAGCACCTCGACCATAGGCAAGCCTTTGCCCGCCATGAACCCGGCGGTCTGGGCGAAGCCGCCGATCTTGCCGATCCCCGACAACAGGAAGATCAGGGCGATCAGGAACCGCCCCGTCACAGGTGCGAACTTGGCGATCAACTCGTTCATTGTCTTGCCTCCGTAGGTGGCGCGTCCGCTCATCCGGAACGCTCGAATCGCAAATATACATTTGTAAATCGCGCTCCGAAAGTGAAGAATTATGACCACGGCATTCAAGCCCGCACAACTCGAATTCCGCTGCATCGGACCTTCCAAAACGTCCGTCCTGAAATTCCTCTCGGCACGCTGTCGAATTCGGCCCGGTTCGAGCGTCATTGTCTCGGCGGAGGATAATCCCCGCCACAACCGACGAAGGAGAGCCGATGAAGTGCATGTTGCTGGTGTATGTGAACGAAGCCGCCTGGCCTACCCTGACGCCAGCGCTGCAGCAGCAGGGAATGGCCGCCTACAATGCGTACACCGATTGGGCGGCGATAGCGCAGATCTACGACACGCTCTCGGCGATCACCGACTCACCCGTAGTGGCGATCAACCGCGCCGTCGCGCTCGCCGAAACCGGCGGGCCCGCCGCGGGCCTTGGGGCGCTCGACGCCCTTTCGGAGGACGCACGGCTCGCCGACTATCAACCGTATTGGGCGGCGCGCGCCGAGCTGCTGGCGCGAACAGACGAAGCCGATGCCGCCGACCAAGCCTACGAGCGGGCCATCGGCCTGGAATCCGATCCGGCGGTGCGCCGCTTCCTGCAGCGACGCCGGGCGCGGCTGGCCGATTGACTCGACGAGCGCTTCCCTGGCCGTCACACGGCCTTCAAATCGACGGCCGACCGCCTTCCGTCCAGCTCGCTGCGCACGTCGTAGGAAAGCCTCTGGTTCTCGCACAGCGGCTTGAGCCCGGCCCGTTTCACGGTGCCGCTGTGCACGAAGAGGTCCTTGGAGCCGTCGTCGGGGCGTATGAAGCCGTACCCGTGCTTGACGTTGAAAGATCTGACGATACCGGTGGGCATGAGCGTTCTCCTTGCGCCGGCCTGCCGTAGCGCGGCCGCGCGCGGCATCAAATTTCCGTGGGAGAAGGCCCCGGAAGGTGCTTGGAAAGGGGAAATGCAGCCTAGACCCAAAGCGGTTCGCCCGCCCAGTATGGACCTTCCCCCGGCCATTACAAGGGAAACCCGTGCTTCGGCGTCTCGCGCCCCGGCCGCGCCCTTTTTGTTATAGTCCTGCGGAAATTCAACAGGGGAGGAGCAAAGCCATGAGCAACGGCATCAGCGAACCGGAGCTTCTGTTCCCGCGACTCAAGCCCTTCTACGATTTTGTCGAGCCGCTCGCCTGGCCGCTGATCCGCCTCACCGTCGGCCTGATGATCTTGCCGCACGGCATTCCCAAGCTGATGGCGGGCGTGTCGGCGACCGCCTCGTTCGCGCTCGTCAAGCGCGGCATCGCGCCCGCGGAGCCGCTTGCGGTCGTCCTCATCATCCTCGAGACCGTGGGCGGGCTGTGCGTCGCGCTCGGGCTCTTCACTCGCTTTTTCGCGGCGGCCATCACGATCGAGATGGCGGTGATCGTCTATCACCATCTGCCGAAGTTCGGCTGGGGCAGCGGCGGCTACGAGTACCCGCTGATGTGGGGCCTCATCATGTTCGCCATCGCGCTGCGCGGCGGCGGCCCCTGGTCGCTCGACCGCAAGATCGGCAAGCAGCTCTGACCCAGGCGCTGTGAGACTGCTTTCACGGTCAGCCGCGACGGTCATGCTCGTTGCCGGGCTGGCCGCCTCGGCGGTGCACGCGCAGGCCCCCGACGCGGCCGACGTTGCCGAAGGTATGAGACTCTTTCTGCAAAAAGGAAACTGCCAAGCGTGTCACGGCTGGGCGGGCGACGGCCGCAAGATGGACAGCCAGATGCCGGACGGCGCGAATCTGCGCGAGACCAAGCTCGACCGCGGCGATGTGATCGCGGCCGTGAAGTGCGGGCGCCCCGGGAGAAGCATGCCGGCGTTCGACAAATTCGCCTACAGCGACGCTCGCTGCTACGGCATGAAGCAGGCCGATCTCAAGTCGCGCGAGCTGAGCCTCCCCGACCCGCCGGCCACGCTGCAGCCGCGCGAGATCGAGCTGCTCGCCGACTTCCTGTTTGCGAAGATCGTCGGCAAGGGCCCGATGAATCGCGCGAGATGCGTCGAATACTGGGGCTCGGAGGCCGAGGTCTGCGGCGAGTTCCCGAAATAAAGCTCAGTTCAGCGCGAAGACGAACAGGTAGCTGGAGTTCTCCAGCTTGTCGAACTTCACCGGGTGCAGGTGACGCCCGCCCGACTGCACGGCGAGATATTGCTTCGAACCGATCGCGTAGGTGACCGGCGCGCCCTTGAGCGGCGTGCCGAGGTTGAAGCGCCAGAGCTCCTCGAGCGTCTCGTCGTGATAGGCGATCACCCAGCCGTCCTGCAGTGCGGTGAACACCAGGCCCCCGGCCGTGACGATCGCGCCCGAGCGGATCTCGATATCGGTGACGGCCTTCGCGAGAACCTTGTGGCGGGTGGTGTCGAAAGCGGTGACCGAGCCGTAATAAAGGTCGCTTGAATACTCCCGCTTCTCGCTAGCCTTCACGTCGACGTCGCCGTCCTTGGATTTGAACACGACGGCCGCCCCGTTCTGCGTGAAGCAGCCTTCGATGCCGACGCCGTAGGCGATCTTCTTCACGGGATGGTAGGCCGTCGGCTGATGCGCGACGCCGCCGTGCCAGGTCGGGCAGGCGCGCTTCTTGCCGTCGCCGCGCAGCGCCCGCGCCGCGGGATTGTAGATCTGCACGTCGAGCTTCGGATCGTAATCGAGCGGCCTGCCGGTCTTGGGATTGATTCCCTTGGTCCAGTTGAGATCGTTCACGTACTGGTCGGCCTTGATGAATTTGCCGGTGGCGCGATCGAGCGTGTAATAAAAGCCGTTGCGCGCGAAATGGCCGACGATCTTGCGCTGCTGGCCGTCGATCGTCGCGTCGTAGAGCA
>VBDM01000437.1:402-2232 GCA_005881355.1 Betaproteobacteria bacterium | reverse complement strand
AGGTCGGATTGCTCTCGAGTTTTTTCGGGAAGAAGTCGAAATACTCGCGCCACGCCAGGCTCGCGCTGTTCATCACCGCCGGCTGCTTCGTGATCAAGTACAGCTTGTGGTAGGACAGCGCCGTGTAGTAGTAGGTGTCGTGCACCGCCTCGTCGTACTCCTCCTTCGGGAAGAAGCGCGTGTTCTGCTTGGCGGTTTGCAGCGCCTTGATCGCCTTGGCGAAGCTCTTGGACGCGGCGTCGCGATCGCTGTTCACCAGGCCGTTGCCTTTTTCGCAATACGCATGGCCGAGGTTGGTGAAGGTGACCGCGAACTGCTTGTAGATAAGCTGCTCGTTCTCCGGCATCGCCAGCACGGCCTCGAACTCGGCGATCGCGCGGTCGTAGTCCTCCTTGTCGTCGAGGTAGATGTCGCCCAGGCGCCGGTGCGCCTCGGCGTAGTCCGGATGGTCCCGGCCGGTGGAGGCATAGGCCTTGATGGCGCCGTCGACGTCGCCTTTCTGGCGCGCGCGCTCGCCGATCTTGAGGAGGTCCTTTTGCAGCACGATGCGGCGCTCGCCGGTGCGGTCCTCCTCCTTCTTGGTGAACTCCATGACCTCGAAGAAATCGCGGTAATCCTCGCCGTAGGTCAGGCGCACGCTGTGAAAGCCGAGCGTGACCAGCCTGCCGCCGGCGATCGGCGTCTTGCCGACCTGCTCGTCGTCGATGTAGACGGTCGCCGACGACGGCGCGGAGTCGACCTTGAACAGCGAGTTGTTGGCCGCCAGCACGAACTCCCGCGCTTCGCCGCTCTTGTCGACGCTGATCTTGCCGGTGAGTTGCTGGTAGCCGTGTCGGTACAGCATGAGCGCGTAACTGCGGCCGAGCCGCAGCGGGATCTCGGCCTGACCGTTGGCCCCGGTCGCGCCTCTCCACTCGCCGTTCAGGTAGACGTTGGTGCCGGCAAGCGGGTTGACGTTCGTGCCGACGCCGCCCTTCGCGGTGAGCAGGAAGTAGGTGCGTCGGTCGCCGTCCTCGCCCTCGCGTCCGGTGCGTCGCACCACGCGATCGCCGATCTGCACTTTCTCGCCCCGCTTGAGCGTGGCGACCTCGGCGAGCGAGCTCGTGTCCTCGCCGCGCCTGACCTCCATCCGTCCGGTCTCGCGGTAACCCGCCACCTTGCCGCCCTCGGCGAACGTCGGCGTGGTCAGGGTGAACTCGGTGCCGCGGCCGATACGCCAGTTCCTGCCGATGTTGATGCGATAGCGATCGTCCTCCTTCCCGATCACCGTGCCCTCGAACGGGAAGCGGGCGCTGCGGGCGCGCGCGATCTCCGAGAAAATGATTTTGCCGTTCGCGGTGTGAAATTTGACCTCGACCAGGTAGCCGCCGTCGTCTTTGGCGACGCTCCCGAGCACGATCATGTCCACGGTCGCGCGCAGCGGCGTGTCCTGCCAGCCCTTGGCCACGATGCGGTCGATGCTCAGCTTGCGCTGCTTGACCTCGGCCTGGAGCTTCTCGCCCGGCACCTCGCGGAACCCGGAGAACTTGAATAACTGCGTCGCCAGCGCCTGCTCGGCCTGGGCCACGACGTCCTTGAGGTCCACCCCCGGGGTGTTGCCGACGACGCGGTAGATGCCGATGCGGATCGGCCTGGGCGTGGTGGGGTAGAAGTAGCGCTGGAGGTTGACCTGGCCTTCAAGCTGGACCGTGGTCTTCCACGCTCCGGGGATATAGCCGGGCGCCGCGAGCGCGATCACGGCCTTCTTGCCCGGCTCGCCGCGGTAGGTGTACGTATAGCTGCCCTGCGCGTCGGTCTTGCCCACGCTCTTGCCGTCTACGCTCACGCTCA
>VBDM01000437.1:0-362 GCA_005881355.1 Betaproteobacteria bacterium | reverse complement strand
TCGTCGGTGAGCGCCTTGATCGCCACCACGGCCTGGCGGCTGAGCGCGACTTCGATCACCTCGCCCGGCTCGAACCGGCGTACAGCGCGGTAGGGGCTGTAGCCGGTCTTGGCGACGTTGAACTCGGCTCCCTTCGCCGGCTGCGTCCTATAGAGGTATACGAATTCGCCCTTGGCATCGGTGACGCCCGCCTCCTTGCCCCCGACCGTAACCTTGGCCTCGGGCAGCGGCGCGCCTTTCTCGCTCGCGCGCAAGGTCACGTACCGCATGGCCTTGAGATCGGCCTCGACGCGGTACATGTTGGTCTGGCCCTCCTTCGGCAGCTTCACGAGGAAGGTCGATTTCCACGGCTCGATGCGGTA
>VBDM01000438.1:1593-2896 GCA_005881355.1 Betaproteobacteria bacterium | reverse complement strand
GCAGCGCCGGCTGTAGTCACGAGCCAGTAGCGCTCGCCGGTGCTGGCTCGGAGCATCGGAACTGGCTCGGTCCTCGAGCGCAAGCAGTTCCGCCGTCTCGGCCGCGGTGGCGCGGGAGACATCAGGGTGGAGAGCGTGGCCCTGGAGGTCGGTTGCGAGGAGCGCACTGGCCCGAAAGACCCGTTGATCGGAGTCCAGGGCAAGGCGCCTGGCATCGGCATCAACGGCGTCGATGAGTCGCTGAAGGCAGAGCGCCGGGACGCGGAGTTCGGCCAGGGCCGGCGGTGGTGCATGGATCAATGGCTCGCGGGCGCTCGCGGCATCAGCGAGGATGCGTTCCGGCGCTGATTGTAGGATCGCGGCATCGACGAGGCCGGCGATCCAGGCCGGGCTGATCCGGGAGAGAACCTCGCGGAGCTCCGGCGCGAAGGCGTCGTTCAGTTCGAGTCCCTCGAGGTCGTCCGTCGTGCACTCGATCGCAGGGCGGCGGGGGTCCTCGGGCCCCGGATATTCGTATGGACGTCCGCGAAACAACTGGTCGGCTTCGGGGTCACTCCCGAGAAGCGGTCGCAGACTTTCCAGCGCCCGTCGAGTCTCCGGGCTCACGAGAAGGCCGCCCGTCCCTGGGTGGGAAGACGCGCTCGACGCCTGAACAGCAACCGTCATGGCAAACCCTCGGTTGGGGATTATGGCCGCTCGCAGCCAATCGTGGTGGCGCCGATCTCGGCGGTTTCACCGCCGCACGGTTTCGCGCGGTTCGGAATGTACACGACGACATTCCGAAGGTGGTGTCCCTTGACGACAACGCTCAGCGTCAAGGAGGCACCGAACTGCCACTCTCGACCACGCGTGGAGTACAATCCCGAAACTATGCCGCGCCGCGGTTTGCAACCGATCGCTCCGGCACGCTCCGTATCAGACACAGCGCAGACGCTGCCGCCTGTGACGGGGCATCTTTGGGCGGCGCTCGTCGATCAGCCGAGGGTGCCTGCCGATCCGTTCGGCGCGCCGACGATTCGCATGACCGCGTCCGACCGGATCCAGTTCGACGTCGCCGAGTGCACCGGCGAGTTACGCCCTCGACAGTTCCTCGAGACCCTGACCGCCGACGTGATGCGAGACAGCGAGGTCCTTGGGTATGAGCCGGTCGGTGTGCCGCTCCCGGCGTTCCGCGAGGCCGGGTATGAGTACCTCGCGCGACGCGGGGTGGCGACCGAGCAAAGCATCACGCTCGTGACGTCCGGCGCGGCGGGCAGTCTGGCCTTGCTCGCGAGAGCCCTCGTGCCGACGGGCACGCTGATCG
>VBDM01000438.1:485-1531 GCA_005881355.1 Betaproteobacteria bacterium | reverse complement strand
TCCGCGTTGACGTCCTCGCGAGGGTGCTCGAGGAACATCGCGTGAGTCTGATCTATCTGCAGCCGGCGTTTCAGAACCCGACGGGCGTGAGCCTCTCGGGCGAGCGCCGGGCGGCGGTCGTCGAGTTGGCGCGGCGACACCGGGCGGCGCTCGTCGAGGATGATTTCGCAGCGGAGCTTGCCTACGACCGCGTGCCTTCGCCCCTCCGCACGGCCGAGGCGTTCAACGAGGTGATCTACGTCAAGAGCTTTTCCAAGCTCGCGGCGCCGGCGTTTCGTGCGGCGGTGATCGTCGCACCGAATCACCACGAGCGGGCTCTCCGCCAGGCGCAGCATGGTCTCGACCCCTTTCCTTCAGCGCTCGCCCAGGCGGTCCTCGCGAGGTATTTGCCGAGCCGGGAGTTTCAAGAACATACCAAGCGCGTGGCTTCGATGCTCGCCGCCCGGTGGGAAGCGCTGCGTTTAGGGTCGACAAGTGGACTGCTCTTGGGCGCCAATGCGGAGGCGTCGCAGTAGTGACCCTCGGCCCGCGCCAGGTCCTGCCGGGCGAGATGGCGGCCCTGGAGCTCCTCGTCGATGTCGCCGCTGAAGTGGGCTTCTGTCCCGGCTCGGTTTTCTGTCTCGAGAATTCGGGGAAGCACGCTGCGCGCATCGCCTTCGGTGCAACCGCGCCACCGGCCATTGCCCGCGGCGTCGGACGCTTGGCCCGCGCCGTGCGTGAGCGTCTACGCAATCCCACCCGTCCTCCGCACGCGGCGCCTGCCCCGGCACCTTAGAGGACGCTTCAACGGGTTTCGGGTCAATCTCAACCAGGTGCCACAGCTACCCATATTTCGCACCGCCGAGTCGGGCAAGCCGACCGTCGGAATACGCCCTTCGCCCAGGACTGCTCGCTCAGCGAGGAGACTCCCCGGTAGATTATGTTCTGACAAGGCGAAGACCCGGCTCGCGAAGCTTCGCGCCGAACTTTGTGGTCACGATGCGTGGCGGGCCCATTCTGCGCGACGACGTGCTGTCTTCCTTGCGACGAAGTAACTTGCCTATGGG
>VBDM01000438.1:0-414 GCA_005881355.1 Betaproteobacteria bacterium | reverse complement strand
AACTCTGTGAGACAAGGGCAAGTCCTACGGGTCAAAGCGCTTACGATCGAAAAGATCACCGTCGAAGGAGATCATACAGGCCCGACGACCCAATCGTTGCGGTGCATCTCCTTGACGTCCCTCGCGCACTGGAATGTGTCGCGGCTGACGTCTGCCTGCGTGGCGTCGGGGCGCGAATACGTGTAGGCGGTTGGGCCGGCGCAGCCGAGGAGCAGACTGAAGACGGCAACCCACGTAAGTCGCCGCGTCATCGTCGCACCCCCCGGAGGAACGCGGTCAGGCCAGTAACATCTCTGTAGCTCTACTCCAAAGACTCAATAGCATCACCGGCATCGCGGAGTTCTAGCGCTTCTTTCAGTCCCCGATGCACCATGAAAGAGCGTGCGTCAGGATTGAAGCGGATTGTTTCATCGG
>VBDM01000106.1 GCA_005881355.1 Betaproteobacteria bacterium | reverse complement strand
CACGTGCTCCTTTACCGCCTGCAGGCTCTCCACCTTGAATCCGATGTGGTCCGGCCCGGGGCGCGCGACGCCGCCGCCGTGATAATCCAGAATGTTCCAGGGCATGAGCATCAGCGTGACGCGGCCGTCGCTCAGGTAATGGTTGGGGTCGCCCGATTTTTTCCCCAGCGGCTCGAGCTCGAACACGTCCGCGTAGAACTCGGCCACCCCGTCGACGTTCAAGGTGCGTAGGGCGAGATGGCTGATGGAGCGCGCCTGCTCGCGCTGCGCCTCGACGTAAACAGAGGTCCGGTTCTGCATGTCCTTCTGCGAAATGTCGAAGACGTTGCCCGCGGGGTCGTGCGTGCTGATGCCGGCGAAGGGGCGCGTGCCCGGGCGCTTCAAGACGTGGACGTCCGGATGGCGCTCGCGCAGCCGCGCGCAGACCGCTTGCGCGTCCTCCACTTCCAGGCCGAAGTGATCGAGCCCGGCCGGGCGGCCCGCCTTGCGCGGGTTGATGTTCAGTCCCACGTAGCCGTCGCTGACCGTGACCGCGCGTTCCGGGCGGGTGTCGGACGCGGTCTTCATGCCGAACACGGCCTCGTAGAACCTGCCCTCCAGGGCGTACTGGTCGCTGACGATGGCGATGTGCTTGATTTTCGCAGGCATGGCTCAACGACCTCGAGCGAATATTTCCCTGAATTCCTTTTCGTGCCGATCGGCTTCGCGCGCGAGCCTGGGGTTCACGTAGTGCAGCTTGAGCGGCGCCGCCGGCCGGCCCTCCGGCGCGAGATCATCGCGGGCGGGCACGCGCCCGCGATCCCGGATGAGAGTCTGGCCCTGCGCGGACAGCAGAAAATCGACGAACAAGCGGGCGGCTTGGGGATGGGGTGCCCTGGACGATACCGCGACCTGGCTGGGCGAAGTCACGATCGGATCGAGAGTCGTCACCCAATCCACGGGAGCCCCGTTCTTCCTGGCTTCCTCCATCTCGGCCGCGTGCACGAGCGCGAGCGGAAAATCACCCGCAACCAGGAGCTTCGACAGCAGACTGTGGCCGCGGCGCAGCTGGGGGTTCTGCCGCGCCAGCGCGCGCATGAAATCGAGGCCTTTTTCCGCGCCGAGATAGTCGAGCATCGCCGCGTACCACTCCACTTCGCTCTCGTCCATGGCGAACTTTTCCTTCCACTTCGCCTGCAAGAGATCCTGCCAGCTCTTCGGCGCCTCGGACCTCGGCACGGATCGGGTGTTGTAGCCGATGACGTATTGGCGCACGTAGATCGCCGCCCAGCGGCCCTCCGGATCGACCGCGCCCTTCGGAAAGCCGCTCCGGGTTTCCGGGGAAGCGTAGGAAGCGAGCAATCCCTCCTGGTTCAGCACGTCCACGTCCAGGTGATTGACAGAAACCACGTCCCAGAAAAATTTGCCGGCGCGCGTCTCGGTCAGGATGCGCGTGCGGATCTTTTCGCCGGGCTGGCGCAGGATGGTCAGGTTCAAGTAGGGATATCTTTCCTGGAACAGCTTTCTGACCGGTTCTGCGTCGGGGATGTTCATCGCGGTATACCAGACGACCTCGCGTTCTTTCCCCGCCGCTTCGAGCGCAAGCTCTTGTGCGCCCGCGCGCCCGAGCCCAAGGAGCAGCAGAAGCGCCGCGAGGAATCGCGCAGGCCTCGGCAAGCAGTTGTTTCTCGACATGCCGTTATCCGATGGAATTTCGCTCACAATAGGTCAGGCCAAACCACGGCGTCAACCTCTTCCGGTACGCGCGGGCTTTTTGGGCGATGTGCGGGTGTAAAATTCGTCGCCACGAGCGCCGATGACATGGAGATCCGCGCCGTCGCCGCGCTCAGCCATGAACGCATCTTCCGAAGAAGCCGTGCTGCTGCTTCACGGCGCCTGGATGAACCAGTGCGTGATGGCCTATCTAGCTCATGCGTTGCGGCGCAAGGGTTTTGCGGCGCAGGCGCTCACCTACCGCACCATGCGCGATACGCTCGAGGAGCATCTCGCGCGCGTCGCGAAGCGCATCGCCGCGCTCGAATCGCCGCGTGTGCACCTGGTCGGCCACAGCCTCGGCGGGGTCATCGCGCTGCGCTACCTTCAACGCAGACCCGACGATCGCGTCCGACGCGCGGTGCTTATCGGCGCGCCCGTCGCGGGCTGCCGCGCGGCTGCAGACCTCGCGCAGCGCGCGGGCGGAGAGCTTCTCCTGGGCAAGAGCCTCGGGGTGTGGCGCGAGCCCGTCGACGTGTCGCTCGATCCGCGCTTCGAGGTCGGGGTCATCGCCGGCACCGGCGCGCTCGGCCTGGGCCGCCTGGTGACGCGGCTCCCCCGACCGAACGACGGCGTCGTCTGCCTCGACGAGACGGAATTTCCGGCAATGCGCGACCACCTCGCTCTTCCCATCGGGCACACGCTGATGCTCGCCTCGCCGCGCGTCGCGCGCGAGACCGCCGCGTTCCTGAAGACGGGCGGATTCGTGCGATGAAGCGGCTTGCGGCTCTCGGCGCGCTGCTCGCCCTTTCGGGCTGCAGCACGATCGGCTACTACGCGCAGGCGGTGGGCGGGCACCTGGAAGTGATGCGGCTTGCCGCGCCGATCGAGGAACGCTTGCGCGAGCCGGACACCCCCGAGGCGCTGCGCGCGAAGCTGGCGCGGGCGCTCGCGATTCGCGAGTTCGCAAGCCGCGAGCTCGCTCTTCCCGATAACGGCAGCTATCGCCGCTACGCCGACCTCGGCCGGCCCTTCGTTGTCTGGAACGTGTTCGCCGCGCCCGAGTTCTCGGTCGAGCCGCTCGAGTCGTGCTTCCCCTTCGCCGGATGCGTGAGCTATCGCGGCTATTATTCGGAGGAGGCGGCGCGAGCGTACGCCGCCGCGCTCGCCGAGAAAGGCTACGACGTATACGTGGGCGGCGTACCGGCGTATTCGACGCTCGGCTGGTTCGACGATCCGGTGCTCTCCACTTTCATCCACTATCCGGAGGCGGAGCTGGCGCGCGTCGTGTTTCACGAGCTCACCCACCAGGCGGTGTACCTCAAGGGCGACACGATGTTCAACGAATCCTTCGCCTCGACGGTGGAAGAGGAGGGCGTGCGACGCTGGCTCGAGCGCGAGGGCACGCCCGCGCAGCGCGAGGCTTACGGCGAATCCCGGCGCAGGCGCTCCGAATTCAGCGCCCTCATGGTCAAATACCGCGCAAGGCTGGCCGCCTTCTACGAGCGTCCCGCCTCGATTGAGGAAAGGCGCGCCGGAAAACAGCGCCTGTTCGCCGGGCTGCTGGACGAGTACCGGACGCTCAAGACTTCCTGGGGCGGGTTCGCCGGCTACGATCGGCTGTTTGCGCGCGGGGCGAACAACGCGCTGCTCGCTTCGGTCGCGAGCTACGCGGAGCTCGTGCCCGCGTTCCGCGCGCTCCTTGCGCAAAAGCAGGGCGATCTCAAGGCTTTCTATGACGCGGTGCGCGATCTGGAGAGGCTCGAAAAACCCGAGCGCGACGCGCGTCTCGCCGCCCTCGTGAGCACCCCTGTTAACTGAGCGGCAGCATCACGTGCTTCTTGTACGCCGGGCGCTGCTGCAGCCGCCGGTAGTAGGCCTCGACTTTCGCGAGCTTGGGACGCTTGACCTCCAGCGCGTGCCAGCGGTAGACGAAGGTGCCGAGCGGGATGTCGCCCATAGTGAAGGATTTCCCGGCGACATAGTCGCGCCCCTCGAGGGACTGCTCGAGCACCTGGAACGCGTCCGCGAGCTTTTTCACGCCTTCGTCGATCGCCTTGAGATCGCGTTTCTCCGACGGCGTGCGGATCAGGCCCCAGAAGACCGGCGTTATCGCCGGCGCGACGGTACTCGTGGCCCAGTCCATCCAGCGGTCGGCATCGGCGCGCTGCCTGAGATCGTTCGGCCAGAGCGTGCCCGCGCCGTGCTTCGCCGAAAGGTAGCGCACGATCGCGTTCGACTCCCACAGCACGAAGCCGTCGTCCTCGATGGTAGGCACCCGGCCGTTGGGATTCATCTTGCGGTAGAAGGGCTCGTTGACCACGCCGAACTGCAGTCCGGCGTCGGTGCGCTCGTAGGGAACCTTCAGCTCCTCGAGCGCCCAGAGCGCCTTCTGCACGTTGATCGAATTGATCCTGCCCCATAGCTTAAGCATGGCTCGTATTTTACCCGTGGTCCGCGGCGTGAGGTACGATACCGCGGTCCGATTTCGAGCAACCCTTTCCTCCATGCGAGCCGCGGCCGTTGCCTTCGTGATTCTGCTGGGCGGCTGCGCGATGTTCGGGGAAATCCACGCGATCCAGGAGGTCGACAACTGGGCCAGAAACAACGAGCCGCTCGCCGAATCGGGGAAGATGAAGTGGTCCGAGTTCTACTCCCGGTACCTCGAGCGAGTCTCCGCCGCCCCGGTGATCAGCCAGGGCCCCGTCGTGGAACGGCTGGGGATCATGATCACCGCGTCGCTCTTCTACGAGCGGGGGCGCCTGGACAAGGCCGCGTTCGATTCCGTCCAGCGCATCGCGCGCGCCTATCAGACGATCGACGATCCCGCGGCCAACATGCTCGCGCGCGAAGCCCTGGTCCGCGCGCTGGAGCAAAGGACGGCAGACCCCTCGTCGGGCGCCGCGCCTCGATAGGCTGCGGTCAGAATCCGACCGGGAGGCTGTCGCGCCGCGCGTCGGAGGCGCAGAGATAGCCGTCCTCGAGCCGGTGCGCGATCTGCGCGCAGCCGAAGGCGTTGTAGTCCTCGGGTAGTTTGATGACGCGGTGGCCGCGACGGGCGAGTTCTTCGATCGTCGCGCCGGGCCATTCGTCCTCGAAAGCGATTTCCAGACCCTTCACGACGCGGAAGCGGGGCCCGTCGATCGCGCCCTGCGGCCCTTGCCCGTAGTCGGCCATGCGCACCATCATCTGCGTGTGGCCCTGCGGCTGCATGCTGCCGCCCATCAGGCCGAAGCTCATGACGGGCGCGCCGTTGCGGATGACAAACCCGGGAATGATAGTGTGGAAGGGACGCTTTCCGGGCGTCGCCTGGTTGGGATGGCCGGGGGTGAGGACAAAACCCGAGCCGCGGTTCTGCAGGCTGATTCCCGTG
>VBDM01000121.1 GCA_005881355.1 Betaproteobacteria bacterium | reverse complement strand
TTTACCCGCTCGTCCTTGGGGTTTCAAAGTGATCCAGCTCTCCGTCAACGGTCAGGTGCAGCGTCTCGAGCCCGGAGCAAACGTCGCGCGGCTCCTCGAAGCGCTCGAGCTCTCGGGCAAGCGCGTCGCCGTGGAAAAAAACGGCGAGATCGTTCCGCGCAGCCGCTACGCGCAAACGCGCCTCGCGGACGGCGACGCGCTCGAAATCGTCGTCGCCGTCGGCGGGGGCTAGCGCGATGAACGCCCCGACGCGCCTTGCCGACGAGATCGCCGACCCGCTCCTCATCGCGGGGCGAGCCTATCGCTCGCGGCTTTTGATCGGCACGGGGAAGTACCGCGATTTCGAAGAGACGCGCCGGGCGGTGGAAGCGAGCGGTGCCGAGATCGTCACCGTCGCGATCCGCCGCACCAACATAGGCCAGAACGCGAACGAGCCGTCGCTCCTCGAAGCGCTGCCTCCGAGCAGGTTTACGATTCTTCCCAACACCGCCGGCTGCTACAACGCCGATGACGCGGTGCGCACCCTGCGCCTTGCGCGCGAGCTGCTCAACGGCCGTGATCTCGTGAAACTCGAGGTGCTGGGCGATCCGGATACGCTCTATCCGAACATCGTCGAAACGCTCAAGGCCGCCGAGACGCTGGTGCGCGAAGGCTTCAAGGTGATGGTCTATACGAGCGACGATCCGATCGTCGCCCGGCGGCTCGAAGAGCTCGGCTGCGTCGCGGTCATGCCGCTCGCCTCGCTGATCGGCTCGGGCATGGGCATTCTCAATCCCTGGAACCTGCAGCTCATCATCGACAACGCCAAGGTGCCGGTCGTGGTCGATGCGGGCGTCGGCACGGCCTCCGACGCCGCCATCGCCATGGAGCTCGGCTGCGATGCCGTGCTCATGAACACCGCGGTCGCCAAAGCGCGGAACCCGGTGCTGATGGCGCGGGCGATGAAGAAAGCGGTGGAAGCCGGTCGCGAAGCCTTCCTCGCCGGCCGCATGCCGAAGAAGCTCTACTCCGCCAGCGCGAGCTCGCCGGCCTCGGGCCTGATCTCTCCGAAGGTCGCGTAACCCGCTTCCTTGCAGGAACGGCGCCCGATCCGCAGTTTCGTCTTGCGCCAGGGGCGCATCTCGAACGCGCAGCGCCGCGCCCACGCCGACCTCCTGCCGGTATACGGCGTCGCGTTCTCCCCCGCCGCCCTTGACCTGGACCGCGTGTTCGGCCGCGCGGCGCCCAAGATTCTCGAGATCGGAAGGACTTTCTGGGCGTCGAAGTGCACACCCCCGGCGTGGGGAGCCTGCTGAAACGCGTCGCCGAGCTGCATCTCGAGAACGTGCGCGTCATTCAGCACGACGCGGTCGAGGTGCTGCAGCACATGATCCCCCACGCAGCGCTCGACGGCGTGCATATTTTCTTTCCCGATCCCTGGCCGAAAAAGCGCCATCACAAGCGGCGCCTGATCCAGCCGCCGTTCCTTGCGCTGCTCGCTTCGCGGATGAAGCGCGAAGCCACGGTGCACGCCTGCACCGATTGGGAGGACTACGCGCAACAGATGCTGGAAGTGCTCTCCGCCGAGCCGTTGCTCGAAAACACCGTTTCCGGATACGCCGACCGGCCGCACACCCGGCCGCAAACCAAGTTCGAGGGGCGCGGCCTGGAACTCGGCCACCGCGTCTTGGACCTCGTATTCAGGAAGATTTGACCGGCAGGAACAGCTGCAGCAGATCGTTCAGGAAGCGCTGTCCCAAATCCGTCGGCCGGATGCGCTCGTGGTCGCGGAGGATCAACCCGCGCGTCTCGGCTTGTGCAAGCGGTTTCTCCGCCACGGCGATCTGCAAGCCCGTGCGCTCGACGAACGAGCCGACCGCAAAGCCCTCGGGCAGGCGCAGCGCATTCATCATGAATTCGAACACTAGGTCGGCGCGTTGGACGTCATGGCTTTCCTGCACCGGACGGCCCTCGGCGACGCGCTGGAGATATTCCTTGGGCTGCTTCCAGCGCACGGCCCGCGCGACGCGATCGGGAAAGCTCAGCTTGCTGTGGGCGCCTGCGCCGATGCCGAGGTAATCGCCGAAACGCCAGTAGTTGAGATTGTGGCGGCATTCGCGCCCCGGCCTCGCCCAGGCCGAAGTCTCGTAGTGGACATAGCCGCCGTCGGCCAGCGCCGTTCCGATGGCATCCTGCATCGCGGCCGCCGCATCCTCCTCCGGCAACTTCGGCGGATGCCGGTGGAAAAGCGTGTTCGGCTCGATCGTGAGATGGTAGAAAGACAGGTGTGCCGTGTCGACCTCGAGAGCGGCTTCGACATCGGCGAGCGCCTCCGTGGGCGTCTGCTGCGGCAGCGCATACATGAGATCGAGGTTGATGTTCTCGAAAGAGGCTTTCGCGATCTCTATCGCGCGGCGCGCTTCCTTGTCGTCGTGGATGCGGCCGAGCGCTTTCAAATGCTCGGGATTGAAGCTCTGGACGCCGATCGAGAGGCGATTCACGCCAGCCTCGCGGTAGCCCCGGAACTTTTCGGCCTCGAAAGTTCCGGGATTCGCCTCCAGGGTGATCTCGCAATCGGCGGCGAGCGGCAGGCGCGCGCGGAACGCCGAGATCAGCGTCTCGATCGCCGCGGCGGAAAACAGGCTCGGCGTGCCGCCGCCGAAAAAGACGCTGTAGACTCGCCGCCCCCATACGTCCGGAAGCGCGAGCTCCAGATCGGTCACGAGCGCTTCGACGTAGGCCCGTTCGGGGGTGTCCCCTTTGGCCTGGTGGGAATTGAAATCGCAGTACGGACACTTCCTCACGCACCAGGGAATGTGAACGTAGAGCGCAAGCGGCGGGAGCTGCGCCAGGCGCACTCCGGAAGGAGACGGCGCAATAGCGACGCTCATCGCTGGACACCCTCCTTCAGCTTCGCGAGCAGCCGCCGCAGCGCCTTGCCGCGGTGGCTGAGGAGATTTTTCTCGCCCGGATCGAGTTCGGCGGCGGTTTTGTCGAGGTCTCGGATAAAAAAATGCGGATCGTAGCCGAAGCCATTCTCCCCGCGCGGCTCGGCGATGATCTCGCCCGCCCAGCTCCCTTCGGCGATGATCGGCTCGGGATCTTCCGCGTGGCGCATGAGCACGATGACGCAGTAGTAGTGCGCGCGCCGGTTGTCCTTGTCCGCGAGCATTTCAACCAGCTTTTGGTTGTTGCGCGCGTCGGACCTCGGCTCGCCGGCAAACCGCGCCGAGTGCACGCCGGGCTCCCCGCCGAGCGCCCCCACGCAAATGCCCGAATCGTCTGCGAGCGCGGGGAGCTTGGTGCGCCGGCTCGCGTGGCGCGCCTTGGCGAGCGCATTCTCGACGAAAGTGCCGTGCGGCTCTTCGGCATCGGCCACGCCGAGGGTCCCCTGCTCGACGATCTCCATCCCGAGCGGCGCGAGCAGCGCCCCGAACTCTCGGAGCTTCCCGGGATTGGAGGAGGCGAGCACGAGTTTCTTCACCCGCCGATTTTAACCTCGCGAGGAGGCCTAGAGGCCCAGCGCCCGCTTCTGCCTCGAAATGAGCTCGACGATCCCCCGCTTCGCCAGTGCAACCAGGGCGTCCATCTGCGCCGTGGAGAAAGGCTCGCCTTCGGCCGTGCCCTGGATCTCGACGAAGCGGCCTGCACCGGTCATCACCACGTTCATGTCGGTATCGCCGCCCGAATCTTCGGCGTAGTCCAGATCGAGGACCGCGACGCCTTCGTACAGGCCCACCGAGACGGCTGCGACGAAATCGCGGATCGGTGACGCCGGGAGGACTCCACGCTCCAGCAGCGTCCCTATAGCATCGTGCAAGGCGACAAACGCCCCGGTGACGCTCGCGGTGCGCGTCCCTCCGTCCGCCTGGATCACGTCGCAGTCGAGCTTGATGGTGCGCTCGCCGAGCTTGACGAGGTCGATCACGGCGCGCAAAGAACGGCCGATCAGGCGCTGGATCTCTTGGGTGCGTCCCGATTGCCGCCCGCGCGCCGCCTCGCGATCCGTGCGGGTGTGGGTCGAGCGCGGCAGCATGCCGTACTCGGCTGTCACCCAGCCTTGGCCGCGGCCCTTGAGAAACCCCGGCACGCCCTCCTCGACGCTCGCCGTGCAGATCACTCGCGTGTCACCGAACGCCACCAGCACCGAGCCCTCCGCGTGCCGCGTAAATCCCCTGTCGAACCGCACCTCGCGGAGCTGGTCGGGACGGCGTTTCGAGGGCCTCATCAGGGTTTTTGCGGCGTATGCTTGCGGATCGCCGCGCGAATCTCCTCGATGGCGCGCTCGATCTCCTCGTCGGTGAGTTCGCTGTGGTCCGCCTTGCTGAAATCCCCGAGCTGCGTGCTGACGCCGCCCACCTCCAGCGTCTGCGTCGATACTTCGCCCGCCGCTGCGCGCGGACGGGTCTCGGCCCAGGTCATCGCCACGACCGAAAGGTTGTCGCAATCCCCGCCGGCGCGCTGCTCCGCCAGATCCAGGAGCTCCGGGATCGCCTTCATGATGTCGCTCTTCAGCAGCACGCCCGTGATCAGCTTTCCCGCGAGCGGACCCCAAAAGCCGTCGCTGCACAGGATCAGGGTGTCGTCGGCGCGCAGCAGGGTCGGCTTCGACGGCTCGAACTGCGGGAGCGTGGTCGACCCGATGCAGTTGAAAATCTTGTTGCGGTCCGGATGCGCCGCGACCGCTTCCTCCCGCACGCGGCCCTGGTCGACCAGCATCTGCACCCGGGAATGATCCCGAGTCTGCGCGTGGATCCGCCCCTCGCGCACGTGATAGAGCCGCGAGTCGCCCACGTGGGCCCAGTAGGCGGTCGAGTCCTGCACCACGCAGGCGACGCATGTGGTGCGCGGCGACTCGACGAGCCTGCGCGCCTTGGCGTAATCGCCGAGCGCGAAGTGCGCGTCGATGATGCTCTTCTGCAGAAAACTGAACGGGTCGGCGAGCTTGGGCTTGGCTTCGCGCCGGAACGCCTCGGTGAGGACCTGCACCGCGATCTGCGAGGCGACCTCCCCGTGCAGGTGTCCGCCCATGCCGTCGGCAACCGCCATCAGCAGCGCGTCGCGGGAGTACGCGTAGCCGGCGCGGTCCTGGTTCGACTCGCGCGTTCCCTTGCGGCTCTCCTGAAAGATCGAGAATCTCATCGCCCGGACACTTTCAGCCAGACCCGCCGAACGCTCTGGGCGAGCGAGCTCTTGCGGTGCACTTCGGGTTCTTTTTCGCGCAGCAGCACTTTCTGGAGCGCGAACACGCTCTGCGGCCGCTTCATGTGATCGAGCGCCAGGCACCAGTCGATCGTCTCGAGCAGTTGCCGGGAATACTTGCCGTTCCACACCTTGGTCGCCGAGACGTAGCGGTCTTTCTCCAGGCGCTGGTCGGCCGGCTGCGGCGCCATTCCCGCAAGACATGCAAAGATGCTCGCGCCGATCGCGTAGCAATCGCTCCACGGCCCGAGCAGATCGCGGTTCTTGTACTGCTCGGGCGGCGCAAAGCCCGGCGTATACATCGGATTCAGGCGCAGGCCTCCTTGCGTGAGCGTCTGCCGCGCGGCGCCGAAGTCGATCAGCAGCGGCGTGCCATCGTTGCGGATGTAGATGTTGGCGGGCTTGATGTCCAGGTGTAGCAGCTTGTTCGAGTGCACTTCGCGCAAGCCGTTCAAGAGCAATGAGAACACGTGGCGGATGAAGCTTTCCTTGACGGCACCGCGGCGGCGGGCCTGGATGTGCTCCTGCAAGGTCCTCCCGCGCTCGTAGCGCATCACCATGTACACGGTCTCGTTGGCGCGAAAGAAATTCAGCACGCGCACGACGTTCGGATGCGAGAGCCCCGCGAGCGAGCGGCCTTCCTCGAAGAAGCACTTCATGCCGTAGCGGAACGTGGCGAGGTTCTCGTCGGCGATCGAGGGCAGCGCGTCGCCTTCCTTTCTCAAGGCGAGCTGGCTCGGAAGATATTCCTTGATCGCGACCGGGTGGTCGTTGTCGTCGTAGGCGAGATAGACGATGGAAAAACCGCCGCACGAGAGCACGCTCGAGATGCGGTAGCCCTCGAGTTGATAGCCGTCGGGCAACGGCTGGTTGGCCTGCTGAGGCATTAAAGGGGTAGCGGCGCGGTGTTTGTAACCGTTATGATAGCGGCGTTTTCAAAAATGGCCGCCGGCATTTTACGGCCTCATAAATCTCAATCGATGATCTGCAGCATGACCGGATACGCGGCGGCGACCCGAGACTTGCCGATCGCCTCGCTCGCGGCGGAGCTGAAAGGCGTCAACGGCCGTTTTCTGGACGTTCAGTTCCGGCTGCCCGACGAGCTGCGCGCCGCGGAACCGATGCTCCGCGAGCTCATCCAGGCGCGCGTGGGACGCGGCAAGATCGAATGCCGGGTCTCGGTCACTCCGCCCGCGGGCGCCGTGCCGCAGATCAGCGTGAACGAGGGACTGCTCGCCGCGCTGGCGGAGGCGTCGCGCAAGGTGCGAACGGCGATCCCCGAAGCGCAGCCGCTGCGTGTGGGCGAAGCGCTGCATTGGCCCGGTGTTCTCGGCGACGACCGCTCGGCGCTCCTGCGCGAGGCCTGCGTGGCGCTCGTGCGCGAGCTCCTCGAGGAGTTCGCGGCGACGCGGGCGCGCGAGGGCGAAAAACTCGGCAAGATGCTCCTCGAGCGCGCGGAGCGCCTCAAATCGCTGCTCGTCTCGATCCAGCCGAGGCTCCCCGAGGCGATCGCGGCCTACGAGGAAAAGCTTGCCGCGCGTCTTCGCGAGGTCCTGGGCGGCGCGGACGAGGAGCGCATCCGCCAGGAGATCGCGCTCTTCGGCGTAAAGGCGGACGTCGCGGAGGAGATGAATCGCCTGGGAGCGCACCTCGAGGAGGTGTACCGCGTCGTCAGGGCCGGAGGGACGGTCGGCAAGCGCCTGGACTTTCTGATGCAGGAGCTCAACCGCGAGGCCAACACGCTCGGCTCGAAGTCGGTGTCGAAGGACCTGTCCGACGCGAGCCTCGAGTTCAAGCTGCTGATCGAGCAGATGCGCGCATGAGGGAGACATCCCCTCATTCGTGAGTGCAATGACGGGCAACCTTTTCGTCGTCTCGGCGCCCTCCGGCGCCGGCAAATCGTCTCTGGTGAACGCCATGCTCGCCGGGGACAAGCGGCTCGCGCTCTCGGTCTCCTTTACCACGCGGCCGCCGCGCGAGGGCGAGGTGAACGGGCGCGAGTACCATTTCGTCGACAGCAAGACCTTCGAGTCGATGCTCGAGCGCGGCGAGTTCCTCGAATCGGCGGACGTGCACGGAAACCGCTATGGCACCTCGCGCAAGTGGATCGGCGAAGCGCGCGCCAAGGGCCTGGACATCCTGCTCGAAATCGATTGGCAGGGCGCCCGGCAGGTCCGCAAGGCCTTCCCCGACGCGGTGAGCATCTTCATCCTTCCGCCGCTTCCGGTGCTGCCGGAGCTCGAACGCCGGCTGCGGGGGCGGGGCCAGGACACCGAGGAGGCGATCCGGCGGCGACTGCAGGACGCGCGCGAGGAAATCAGCCACGTCGGGGAGTTCGATTATGTTATTATTAACAAAGAGTTCGAAGAAGCCCGGAAGGATCTTGCAGCGATCGTGCACGCGAGCCGATTGACGCTATCCCGCCAGAGCGCAAAGCACCCGGAAATCTTCAAAACATTTCGCTAGACTTATAGAGGCCCCATGGCACGCATCACCGTCGAAGATTGCCTGAAAAGAATCCCCAACCGCTTCCAATTGACCCTCGCGGCCACCTACCGCGCCCGTCAGCTCGCCCAGGGCGGCACCCCGCACATCGAGACCACGCGCGACAAGCCCACGGTGATCGCATTGCGCGAGATCGCCGCGGGAAAAGTCGGCGTGGAGTACCTGAACCGCGTCCACACGGGGTGACCTCGAGCGGCCCTGTCAAAGCCTAGGCTTTGACAAGGATGTAACCATGGCCGCGGTTCCCATCACCGATCTCAGGCAGCACCTCGGCTACCTCAAGCCGAGCGACGTCGGCCGGATCGAAGAAGCCTATCAGTTCAGCAGCACCGCGCACCAGGGGCAATTCCGCAAAAGCGGCCTGCCCTACATTTCGCACCCGGTCGCGGTCGCCGAGATCGTCGCCGACTGGCAGCTCGACGCCCAGGCGGTGATGGCGGCGCTCCTGCACGACGTGATGGAGGACACCGAGGTCTCCAAGCAGCAGATCACCGAGCGCTTCGGCAAACCCGTCGCGGAGCTGGTGGACGGCCTGTCCAAGCTCGATCGCATCGAATTCCAGTCCCAGGCCGACGCCCAGGCCGAGAACTTCCGCAAGATGCTGCTCGCGATGGCGCGCGACGTGCGCGTCATCCTGATCAAGCTCGCCGACCGGCTGCACAACATGAGGACGCTCGAAGCAGTCAACGCGGAAACGCGCCGGCGCGTCGCGCGCGAGACGCTCGAGATCTACGCGCCGATCGCAAACCGCCTGGGCCTGGACAGCCTCTATCGCGAGCTGCAGGAGCTGTCGTTCTCGCACCTCTATCCCCTTCGCTACAAGGTCCTGGCGAAAGCCGTCAAGGGCGCGCGCGGCAATCGCCGGGAGGTCGTCGACAAGATTCTCAAGGCGCTCAAGGAGCGCCTGCCCGCGGCCGGAATCGAGGCCCAGGTCACCGGCCGCGAAAAACACATCTACTCGATCTACAACAAGATGATCGAGAAGCGCCTCACGTTCTCGCAGGTCCTCGACATCTACGGCTTCCGGGTCATCGTCAAGGACGTTCCCGCCTGCTACCTCGCGCTCGGCGTGCTGCACAGCCTGTACAAGCCGGTGCCCGGAAAATTCAAGGACTACATCGCGATCCCGAAGGTGAACGGCTATCAATCGCTGCACACGACGCTGATCGGCCCCTACGGCATGCCGGCCGAGATCCAGATCCGCACCCAGGCGATGAACCACATCGCCGAGGCCGGCGTCGCCTCGCATTGGCTGTACAAGAGCTCCGACGCCGAAATCAACGAGGTGCAGCAGCGCACCCACAAATGGCTGCAATCGCTCCTGGACATCCAGCACGCCTCGGGCGACCCCGCCGAATTCCTCGAGCACATCAAGGTGGACCTCTTCCCCGACGAGGTCTACGTGTTCACCCCCAAGGGCAAGATCATGGCGATGCCGCGCGGCGCCACCGCGGTGGACTTCGCTTACGCCGTTCACACCGACATCGGCAACCGCTGCGTGGCGGCAAAGATCAATTACGAGCTGGTGCCGCTGCGCACCGAGCTCAAGAACGGCGACCGCGTCGAGGTGATCACCGCCGCGCACGCCCACCCCAATCCGGCGTGGCTGTCCTACGTCAAGACCGCCAAGGCGCGCTCGCAGATCCGCCACTTCCTCAAGACCATGCAGTACGAGGAAGCCGCCGCGCTCGGCGAGCGCATGCTCAACCAGGCCGTGAGCTCACTCGGCGCGAAGCTCTCCGAGGCGACGCCCGAGCGCTGGGAGAAATTCGTGCGCGAAGCCGGCGCAAAATCGCGCCAGGAGATCGTCGCCGACATCGGCCTGGGCAAGCGGCTCGCCGCCATCGTCGCGCGCAAGCTCCTGACGCTCACCGAGCAACAACAGGCCGAAGGAAAGGCGCCCGCCGGCTCGATCGTCATCCGCGGCTCGGAGGGCATGGCGGTGCAGTTCGCCCGGTGCTGCAACCCGATCCCGGGCGACCCCATCATCGGCTTCATCAAGAAAGGCCAGGGCCTGGTCGTGCACACCCACGACTGCCCGACCGCGGCGAAGTCGCGCGGCGATCCCGAAAAATGGCTCGACGTCGAGTGGGCTCCCGAAACGGACAAGATGTTCGACGTCGCGATCCGCGTGACGGTCGTCAATCAGCGCGGCGTGCTCGCCAAGGTCGCAGCCGCGATCGCCGAGGCCGGCTCCAACATCGACAACGTCAGCATGGACGAGGAGCGCAACCTCCACACGACCATGCACTTCACCCTGCAGGTCGCCAACCGCCTGCACCTCGCCAAAGTCATGCGCGCTCTCCGGCGCATCCAGGAAGTGGTGAGGATCGCGCGGGTGAAGGATTGAACCCCTGCTACTACGCAGTACCCTTAATCGGGATTACAGCTCCGCTGCGTTCGCGGCGCTCCACTGCTGCCAGCGCCACGCATCACGGCACATTTCGTCGAGGCCGCGCTCGGCGCGCCAGCCGAGCAGCCGCCGCGCGAGCGACGGATCGGTGTAGCTGGCGGCCACGTCTCCAGGCCGCCGCGGCTCGATGCGATACGGGATCGGCCGGCCCGAGGCTCGCTCGAACGCGGATACGACTTCGAGCACGCTGTAGCCGCGGCCGGTGCCGAGATGAGCGCAGACACGTGAGCATGCGCAAGATCCACGACGTGGACGTAATCGCGAACCCCGGTGCCGTCCGGGCTGAGATAGTCGTTGCCGAATACCGCGAGTTCCTTGAGCCTGCCGACCGCAACCTGGCTCACGTACGGCATGAGGTTATTGGGAATCCCGGCTGGGTCTTCGCCGAGAATGCCGCTCTGATGCGCTCCTACCGGATTGAAATAGCGCAGCATCACCGCCCGGAATCCGGATCGGCTGGATGCCACATCACCGAGCATCTGTTCGATCGCGAGCTTCGTGTGGCCGTACGGATTCGAGGGCGCAAGAGGATGATCCTCCACGAGCGGCAGCGACCTGGGCTCGCCGTATACGGTCGCGGAAGAGCTGAAGACGATGCGCTCCACACCGTGCGCGCTCATACCCTCGAGCAGCCGCAGGGTGCCGCCGACGTTGACGTCGTAGTAACGAATCGGCGTGGTGATCGACTCGCCCACCGCCTTGAGCCCGGCGAAGTGAATGACCGCCGCGTAGCGGCGTTCAGAGAGCACGCGGTCGAGGAATGCGCGATCGCGCACGTCGCCGGTCTGGAGCTCGACGCGGCGTCCGGCGAGCCTCGGTTCACCAGGCTGTCGACGATGCAGACCTCGTAGCCTGCCCGCATCAGCTCCACGCAGGTGTGAGAGCCGATGTACCCGGTGCCGCCGGTCACCAGGATCCAGTCGCTCATGCCGACGTCCCGTTATGCCTTCCCGCGGCAGCGGAAATCCAGCGCTCCAACCACCCGAGCCCGTTCCTGAGCGGCGTCTGAACCAGGCACCATCCCAGCCCGGCACCGACCGTGTTGGCAACCATATCGGCGATTTCGAAGCTGCGGTACTCCGTCAATCCCTGCAGAAACTCCAGCGCCACGCCCATGGCTGCAAAAGCAACCGCGATGCCGAGTTGGAGGCCACGGCCGCCGAAGATCATCCCAAACCAGAACGACAGCCCTCCGTAAGCAGCAAAGTGCGCGAGCTTGTCCCGGCCCCCTCCCAGGTCCACTTCCACCGGGATGAGCGACAAGACGATGACCGCGGCGACCATTCCCCAGCCCAACAGCAGCCAAACTCGCCGGTAGCGATAGGAAGCTTGCGTCAATTGCATGGAATCCAGTTGAGCGGATCGTCCCAGACTATTTCGCCGACCGCGACTTGCGTCCCCGCCACGACGAGCCGCGTCGGGCCCAGCTTCGTGACTTTGACCGCTACCTGAAGCGTACTTTGATTGACGGCCTGCGTTTCAGCTTCGATCCATTCCTTCAACCCCGCCCCTACGGTCGATTCCCGGCACAGCTTCACGCCCCGCTTTGCCATCGCGGCCAGCGACTCCTTGGTAGCCCGGAATCTCGCGAGCATCATCGGCGTCGCCCGTCCCGCCACTGCATCGTCTTTCCAGGGCCCGGCGTAAGCGTCGCCGCTCGCCCAGACATAGACGCCGTAGCCGTTTCGCTTGTCGTTCGCGAATCCACCCTCGTAGCGGTCGCCGGCAAACGCCGAGCGCGCGCCCCAGGTGTAGCGGCCCATGCCGTGCTTGGCGTCGTTCATAAAATCTCCGTCGTAGCGGTCGCCCCAGGGCCAGGTTTTCACGCCGCGGCCTTGCTTCTTGCCCTCCCGGAACTCGCCGACATAGACGGCGCTTCCCTTTGCGGTTCCCGGTCCCTCCGCCTTCCCGTCCTTGCACCCGCCGGCGTAGGAATCTCGGAGCTCCGGATCAAGCACAAGGCACTTGGACTGGCTCTGGGCGGAGACGGACAAACTCCAAAGGGCAACCGACAAAACAAATGACCAGGCCATGACGCCGCGAGACCCCCTCTCCTTGCTCAAGGAGAAGCGGAAGCCCGAGGCCTCAGAGTAGGTCATTGTCGTTGACACTAGTTCGTCTCCCACGTCACCGTGACGCCGGCCGGTCCCACATCGGACTCCCGAGGTACGGCAGATTGTAGTCGTCCTCCACGTCGCCCAAGCGCACGAGGCCGTCGTATTTGTGCGTGTCGAGCATCAACGGCTTCTCGAGCATCTGATAGAGATCGACCGGCGAGTTGACCATCTGCCCCGGATCCCGGGTCCAGGGCGCGATGGAGAAGCCCGTGACCACTCGGCTATCGGCAGGCAGCAAGGCCTCGAACGGAATCGAAACGAAGACGCCTTTGTCGCGGTAATTCTTTTCTTCTCCTACACCCGTGTCCACCGCATTGGTCACCGTGTACCACGCACCCAGTTCTACCCCGACGCGGAAGCGCCGCTTGATCTCGAAGCGAGCCCCGTAATCGCGGGCGAGAAACCGGCCCATCCGCGTCGTCAACGTCGATTGATAAGGCAGCTTGTAGTGAACCGCCGCGAGCGCAGTCACGGTCTGGTAGTCCCGAAAATCGAATCGCCCGTCGAAGTCGCGCTGCTTGACGGCGTCGACGCTGATGTCGAACGCCCAGGGCGTCCCACGCTCCACGTACAGCCACTGCCCCCCGACGCCTCCGTACATCTGCTCGAGCCACCCCCCGGTCAGCCTCGCGTAGTTCCTTTCCGAAGGGTGATAGACGCGGTTCAAGAGCAGGTGATCGACCCTCAGTCTCGGGCCTTTCGCGTACTCCCCGAAATCGGAGCGGACGTGAGGGAGCGTGCTGTTGTTCGTGCCGACGGCTTGGCTGATATTTTCGTACAGAATCG
>VBDM01000120.1 GCA_005881355.1 Betaproteobacteria bacterium | reverse complement strand
TTCCATGCCGTAGCGCGCCGCGACCGTCGCCGCGGCCACACCGTGCATGCCGGCACCGGTCTCGGCGATCACGCGCGGCTTCCCCATCCGCCTCGCCAGCAGCGCCTGGCCGATCGTATTGTTGATCTTGTGCGCTCCGGTGTGGTTCAGGTCCTCGCGCTTGATGTAGATCTGCGCTCCGCCGAGCCGATCGGACAGGCGCCTCGCGTGGTAAACAGGGGTCGGCCGGCCGACATAGTGCTTGAGCTCGTGCTCGAACTCGGCGACGAACTCCGGATCCTTGCGGCAGCGCTCGTACGCGCGCTTGAGCTCGTCGAGCGCGTGCACCAGCGTCTCGGCGACGAACACCCCGCCGTACCGGCCGAAATGCCCGTGCTCGTCCGGAAGGTCATACATCTTCATTCTTCACTGCTCCGATGAAGGCCGCGATTTTCGCGGCGTCCTTGATCCCTTTCGAAGCCTCGACGCCGCTGGAGACGTCGACGGCGTAAGGCCTCACACGATGGATGGCATCGACGACATTATCGGCCGTCAGGCCGCCCGAGAGGATGATCGGCCTCGTCGCGCTCTCCGGCACCAGGCTCCAGTCGAACGTGCCTCCCGTTCCGCCCCAGAGATCGCCGTGAAAAGCGTCGAGCATCCATGCCCGGGCGCCCGCGTATGGCGCGAGGTATTTTATCAAATCCAACCCTGGGCGAATCCGCGCCGCCTTGATGTAGGGGCGCGAGAACGCAGCGCAGAATTCGGGAGACTCCTCGCCGTGGAACTGGAGCAGCGTCACGCCGCATTCGCGAATCACCTGCTCGACTTCCTCGCCAGAAGGATTCACGAATACGGCCACGGTCGCGATAAAGGGCGGCGTCTGCGTCGCTATGCTACGCGCGCGCTCCAGCGTGACGTTACGCGGACTCGGGCGATAGAACACGAGCCCGATCGCATCGGCACCTGCGGCGGAGGCCGCTTGCGCGTCCTCCACCCGCGTGATGCCGCAGATTTTGACCCGGGTCCTCATCGCAGCGCTGTCGTTTCAAACGGCATCATACGAGGGAACGCCGGCAAGCCCCAGTGCGCATCGTAGCCCACTTCCGAGAGATACAGGCCGGCTGCGGCAAACGTCGGCGCGGCGAGCCGCCGGTCGCGTGCGGCGATCAGCTCGGCGAGCCAATGCGGCGGACGCTCGCCTTTGCCGACGTAGACGAGACTGCCGACGATGTTGCGCACCATGTGATGCAGAAAGGCGTTGGCCGTGAAGTCGAACAGCAGATAAGGCCCGCTCGCGCGGATCTCGGCGCGCTCCATCACCCGCACCGGGCTCTTCGCCTGGCACTCGGCCGAGCGAAAGCTGGAGAAATCATGCTCGCCGAGGAGCGATTGGGCCGCCTGACGCATGCGGTCCAGCTCAAGCGGCAGATGGAACCAACCGACAAGACCCGCGAGCAGCGCAGGCCGCACCGAATGATTGTAGAGCACGTAGCGGTAGCTTCGCGACGCGGCGGAATAGCGCGCGTGGAAATCCTCGGCGACCTGCGCTGCCCACTGCACCGCGATCGACCCGGGCAGCAGCGAGTTCGCGCCGCGCACCCACGCGGAATCCGGACGTGCCGCCGCGGTATCGAAGTGCGCCACCTGGGCGCTCGCGTGCACGCCGGCATCGGTGCGGCCGGCGCCGGTCGCGCCGATCCGCTCTCCGGCGATTTCCGTGAGCGCGCGCTCGAGATAGTCCTGCACGGTGTTGCCGGAGGGCTGCGACTGCCAGCCCTCCAGCCCCACGCCGCAGTAGGCGATACCGATCGCAATTCTCACTTCATGTTTCCCAAAAAAACAAAAATCGGCGCACGCGGCGCCGATTGTCGAGGTCAACCCGGTCTGAGGTCAGCCGAGCGCTTGCAACATCGTTTGCGCCTGCTGCTGCTGCGCCGTGTCGCCTTCCTTCACTACTTCCTTCAGCAGCTCGCGGGCACCGTCCTTGTCGCCCATTTCCTCGTACGCCTTGGCGAGATCGAGCTTGGTCGCGACTTCCTGCCATCGCGCGTCCGGGCCGCCGCCCGAGCCGTTGCCGCCGCCAGGTGTGCCGAGATCGAGGCTGATGGAGCCCAGATCCAATGGCTGCGCGTTCGCCGTTTCGGTCTTCGCTTCTCCACCGGCAGTGCCGAGATCGAAATCGATCGCTCCCAGGTCGGCCACGGAGGCCGCTGGCGGGGCCGGGGCTTCGGCCGGCTTGTCTCCGATGGGCAAATCGAAATCGATGCTGAGGGCGGGCTCGGCAGCCGAGGCCGCCGCCGGCTGGGCCGGCACCGCGGTCGCCATCCCGCCAGCGGGCTTGTCCCCGCCCAGACCAAGATCGAAATCGAGCCCCGTCGATGTCCGGGACCTGAGCCCCGCCTCCGGTCGCTGTGCCGGCGTCCAGATCGATGTCCGGGACTTGAGCCCCGCCTCCCGACGCTCCGCCGATGTCGAAATCGATATTGAGAGGCTCGAGCGCCGGTTCGGTAACAGCAGGACCGCCAAAGGCCGGAACCTGTGCGGTATCCATAAAACTCTGCGCCGTGGATTGCGGTTTTCCCCCGTAGAGCGGGTTTGTCGGATCGATCGACAGTCCCAGGGCGGCAACCTTTTCCCACTCCGCGCCTCGTCCGCCGGTCGCGGAGTGAAGCTCGTTTGCGGCCGACTCGAATGCCCTCGCATCCTTGCGATTGGCGTAGATCTCGAGCAGCTTGACGCGGACGGCCTGGCGGCTGGAGTCTTTCGCCAGCGCGTCCTTGAGAATCTCCTCGGCCTGGGCGTCACGGCCGTAGGCCATGTAGACGTCGGCTTCCGCGATCGGGTCGATCTCCTCGGTTTCGAGCTTGCCGACTTGGCTGAAATCGCTCTGGAACGAACTCGAGCTGGTGTCGACGTTACGCCCCCCTTCGGTGCCCAGCACCGAGTTCGCATCCGAGGGCACGACGCTCATGATGCTGTTCTCGAATTGGGAGTTGCGCTTTCTGCGCCAGGCGTACGCCGCGTAACCCGCAAGCAAGATCACCATACCGCCGGCGCCGCCCAGCATCAGCGGATCGTCGAGCAACTCGTCCACAAGGGGATTGTGGAGCAACTCGTTCACCTTCACCAAGGAGTTGTCGAGCAACTCGTCCACAAAGCTCGCTTCTGTCGGCGGCGGGGGTGCTGCCTTGGCCACGACCTTGGGGGCCGCCTTCGTGGGCTCTGGAGCCTTCGCCGGCTCCGGCGCTTTCGCGGCCGCCTGCGCTGCTTCCGGTGCCTTCGCTGCTTCCGGTGCCTTTGCAGGCGGAGCAACCGCTTTGCTCGCGTCGGCTTTAGGGAGGTCCGCCGGTTTCGGGGCGTCGGCCTTGGCGACTGGAGCTGTTTTGGCGGCCGGCTCCGGCGCCTTGGCTGCTGGCGCTGCTTTGGCAGGTGGCGCCGGCTGCACGGCTTTCGCCGAGGATTCCGCCGGCGTGGATTTCGCCGCCTGGGCCTGCTGCTGCAGTTGCGTTCCGGTCTGGCTCTTGACCTGCGCCAGTTTCTGCAGGTCCTGCACGTTCCTTTCCAGGAGCGCAATGCGCTCCTTCGCATCGTTCAGCGCGTTCTCTTTCGCCGCCACGTCGTCGGCCGCCGCGGTGCCCGCCGCCTTCGCGCCGCGCTTGGCATCGTCGGAGCGAGAGAGGCGTAGCTGATCTTTCGGCGGTTCCCTGGACTGCGCCGGTTTTTCTTCCTTCTGCGCGCTGATCTGGCCGGACACCTGACGGCGGCCTTCCGGGGCCGCAGGCGCCGACGCAACCGCGATACCGAGGCTGCGACGGTAATCGTTGAAGTCGGCAACCTGGGCGGAGACGATGCGGCGCGAATCGGCCAGAGCCACCGCCGAGGCCGCGTCCCTGTCCGGAATGCTGATGATCTTGCCGGCGCGCAGGCGGTTCATGTTGTCGGCGACGAACGCTTCCTGATTCGCGCGGAACAGCGCCACGAGCATCTGTTGCAGCGCAACTCCCTCTATACGGTTTCGCATGGCGATCCTGGTGAGCGTGTCGCCACGCTTGACTTCGTAGGTGCGCGAAACTGCCGGCTCCTCGACGGGCGCGACCGACGACGGATTGGCAGACACCGGTTCCACCTGAACCGAGACGGGCCCGGCGGGTCGTGTTTCGGCCGGCAGCGCCTGAACCTGGGTCGGCGCGGATTCTGCAGTTGCGGCCTGCGCAGGCGCTGGCGACCCAACGGCCGCGGCTTGCGCGGTTGCAGCCGGCTCTCGGGGAGCGTCCGACGCCGTCGCGGCCTGCTCCCCGGGCATGGTCTGGGCCGAGATAATGGGACCCGGGGGGAAAGCAGTTGGGGAAGGCGTGAGCGGCATCGGCAGTGTGACCTGTGGCGGCTGCACGGACTGGATCGGCTCGGATTTGCGCAAAGCGGCGTATTCCGGCGGATCGAGCAGGAACGTGTACTCGCGGACAAGCCGGCCGTTCGCCCAATTCAGCTCGACCAGAAGATCGAGGAACGGCTCGTTGACCGGCTGTCCCGAGATCAGCGTCATCACGTACTGGCCGCCGGACCGGCGTTCCACTGCAAATTTGACCGACAGCAGCGCCGGATTCAGCTCTATGTTGGCCTGGCGGAACGCGTCCCCCGGTGCGAGCCGCGCGGCAAGAGAATCCCCCTCGCCGCGTTGAAGAGAAACGATCTCGATTTCCGCCTTGAGCGGTTGCCCCAGCGCCGAGAGAACCGACAATTTGCCCAACCCCGCCGCCCAAGCGAGCGAGGGCAGAAGCAGACACGCGACCGCCGAAATCCGAATTTTTGAGGCGAACTCCCCCACTTGCCACCCTGAGCCGAAGTGGAAACAAATTAAAATACCATCATAGCCTTAGCCTTGCAAGCTCAACTTTCGTCTCACAAATTGCCTCAAGTGGCTATTTATAAAAGAAGTTCTATGGTTTACCCGCTTCGGAAACCAGGAATCGAGGCCGCGGCTCCTGACAGAGCCTGAAGGCCCGTCTAGAGAGACTACTCTTCGAGGAGAATGCGCAGCATTCTGCGCAGAGGTTCGGCCGCGCCCCAGAGCAACTGGTCTCCGACGGTGAAAGCGGCGAGATAAGAGCCGCCATTTTCCAGGGAAAGCTTGCGCAGGCGTCCGATCGGTACCTGCATGGTGCCGCTCACCGCGGCCGGAGTCAG
Source organism: Betaproteobacteria bacterium (assembly GCA_005881355.1). Classification (GTDB taxonomy): domain Bacteria; phylum Pseudomonadota; class Gammaproteobacteria; order Burkholderiales; family SG8-39; genus VBDM01. The sequence goes on along the minus strand of VBDM01000120.1, from coordinate 2,731 downwards.
ATCGCGCAGCGTCGCCTCGCGCTCGTTCGGAACGACCCTCACCCAATCGTTCGCCTCGGCGAGCATCTGCTCGATCTCATCGAGCGGCAGATCGCGCCTGAGCTTCACGGTGAGCGCCTGGCTGTGGCAACGCATTGCGCCTATGCGCGCGCAAATCCCGTCGATCGGGACCGGGTTGCGGCTCCTGCCCAGAATCTTGTTGGCCTCCGCCTGCCCTTTCCACTCCTCGCGGCTCTGGCCGTTGCCGAGATCCTTGTCGATCCACGGAAGAAGACTGCCGGCAAGCGGAAATCCGAACTGGGCGCTCGGAAAGGCGTCCTCGCGCAACGCCGAAGTCACGGCCTTGTCGACATCGAGGATCGCGGAGGCGGGATCCTCCAGAAGCGATCTTGAGGCCTCATGCGCGAATCCCATCTGCTTCACCAGCTCGCGCACGTGCTCGGCGCCCGCGCCAGAGGCAGCCTGATAGGTCATCGAAGTCGTCCACTGGACCATGTCCGCCTTGAACAGTCCGTGCATGCCCATGAGCATCAGGCTCACGGTGCAGTTGCCGCCGATGTAATTGCGCACGTCCCGGGCGAGCGCATCCTTGATCACGTCCATGTTGACCGGATCGAGAATGATGACCGCATCGTCCTGCATGCGAAGCGCGGACGCTGCGTCGATCCAGTACCCTTTCCATCCAGAGGAGCGCAGCCTCGGGAACACCTCGTTAGTGTAGTCGCCGCCCTGGCAGGAGATCACGATATCCATCGACGCGAGTTCTTTCACGCTCTTCGCATCCTTGAGCGGCGCAGTCTCCTTGCCGACGAACGGGCCCAATTCGCCCACCCGGGAGGTCGAGAAAAACACCGGTTCGATCAACGCGAGATCGCGTTCGGCGTGCATGCGTTGCATCAACACCGATCCGACCATCCCGCGCCAACCGACAAGCCCGACTCGCTTCATCGCAGTCCCTGAAAATCCTGTCTGCCTATGCTAACGCATTGAGACTGAAAAAGGCTCCACCGCATCAAAAAAGCGCGGCGACCACGGCGTCGCCCATTTCCCGGGTTCCCACTTTGCGGGTTCCCCGCTGGAATATATCGGCGGTGCGGTATCCCTCGGCGAGGACTTTCTTTACTGCAGCCTCAACGCGGGCGGCGGCGCGGTCCTGATCGAGGCTGTAGCGCAGCATCATCGCGGCCGACAGGATGGCCGCCAGCGGATTGGCGAGGTTCTTTCCGGCGATGTCCGGCGCCGACCCGTGAATCGGCTCGTACAGTCCCTTCCCATTTTCGTCGAGCGAAGCCGAAGGCAGCATGCCGATGGAGCCGGTCAGCATCGAGGCTTCGTCGGAGAGGATGTCGCCGAACATGTTGCCCGTGACGATGACGTCGAACTGCCGGGGGTGCTTGAGGAGCTGCATCGCGGCGTTGTCGACGTACATGTGCGTGAGCTCTACTGCGACGTATTCCCTGCCCACTTCGCTCACCACGTCGCGCCAGAGTTGCGAGGTCTCGAGCACGTTCGCCTTGTCCACCGAGCAGAGCTTTCTGCCGCGCTTGAGCGCAGCGCGGAATCCGGCATGGGCGATACGGCGGATTTCCGATTCCGTATACCGCATCGTGTCGAAGCCTTCGCGTCCGCCGCCCTCGAGTTCGCGGATGCCACGTGGCTGGCCAAAATAAATATCGCCGGTCAGCTCGCGCACGATCAGGATGTCGAGGCCGCTCACTACTTCCGGCCTGAGCGTGGACGCGTCGGCGAGCTCGGGGAAAACGGCCGCCGGGCGCAGGTTGGCAAACAGATTCAGTTCTTTGCGCAGCCGCAGGATCGCCTGTTCCGGGCGCTTTGCGCGCGGCCCCGCGTCGTAGCGAGGACCGCCGACGGCGCCGAACAGGATGGCTTCGGCTTTTCTTGCGAGCTCCAGCGTCTGCGGAGGCAGGGGATCGCCCGCGGCGTCGTACGCTGCGCCGCCGACGGGCGCCTGCTCGATCTCGAGCGTCAGGCCTTCGCGCCCGAGGGCCGTCAACACCTTGACCGCCTCGGCGACGACCTCGGGGCCGACGCCGTCTCCGGCCAGAACGGCGATTTTCATGCTGGAAGAAATCTAGCCGAACAGCCAGGGCTGTTCCGCGCGGCGCCGTTCCTCGAAGGCACGGACCTTGTCCGCGTGGCGCAGTGTGAGTTCTATGTCGTCAAGACCGTTGATCAGGCAAAATTTTCGGAATGGCTCGATCTCGAAGCGCATCACCGTGCTGCCGTCCACGGTAGCAACCGCTTGCTTCTCCAAGTCGATCACCAGCCGAAAACCCGGAAAGGCGGCGACCTCGTGGAACAGCCGGTCCACTTCGCCTTCCGTGAGCGTGACCGGCAGCAGACCGTTTTTGCAGCAGTTGTTGAAAAATATATCGGCGTAGGACGGCGCGACGAGCGCGCGAAAACCGTATTCGGCGAGCGCCCAGGGCGCGTGCTCGCGCGAGCTGCCGCAGCCGAAATTCTTGCGCGCAAGGAGAATGCTCGCGCCCTTGTAGCGTGGCTGATTGAGCACGAAATCGGGGTTGGGCCGCCGGATGGCGTTGGGCTCGTCCGGCCGGCCTTCGTCGAGAAAGCGCCAGGCGTCGAAGAGATTCGGCCCGAAGCCCGTGCGCCGGATGGATTTCAGGAATTGCTTCGGGATGATCTGATCGGTGTCGACGTTGGCGCGGTCGAGGGGCGCGACCAGCGCCGTCAGCACGCTGAATTTATC
>VBDM01000112.1 GCA_005881355.1 Betaproteobacteria bacterium | reverse complement strand
GGAGTCTGAATAGAGCGACTTGACCCCGCCAAGCTCCTCAACCTTGCGCTCGATGCTGCGATTGTAGAAGCCCGGCTCGCGCCGCACCGGGTCCCGCACCACGTCCCAGAAGCCGAAATTCACGTACAGGGTCCGCGGATCGACCGGATAGAGCGGGAATTTCGTCTGCGGGTCGTAGCCGCCGATGGGGCAGATCCAGACCGGCAGGATGCCGATCTCCCTGAGGAAAAACGCGAGGAAATCGGGCGCCCGGCCGATGGGAATATCCACGTCCTGTATCACGGACTCGGGATATTTCCCCGTCAATCGGGAGAAGGCGCGGGTGAAACCCCACTTGCTGTTCCAGCGCATCACTTTCGCGTACGTGGTCGAGTTGAGTCGCTCGCGGCCGAGGAGCCGGCGGACGAGCGGGTTCTGGGCGAACAGGTTCTTCGAGCACCAGAACCAGTCGGTGTCCCAGCGCCAGATGAAATCGCGCGTGCTGAGGTAGTCGGTCTCCTTCTCCCGGATCGAGCGGTAGTAGATATGCTCGAAGGTGTAGTCGCTCGTGTAGGGTGCGCCGTCCGCGAAGCGGCCCAGGGTGATGTACATCTCCTCGCCCGAGAACACCGTGCCGTCCACGAAATCGGCGTCTCTCGCCCGGCAGCGCGCCTCGAGGTCCTCGAAATAGCGCTTCGGGTCCGTGTGGCGGACGTGCTCGATGCGCACGTAGGGTTTCACCGGCACGGTGCGCGCGGTGACCTTGATCGCGTAGCCGAGCGTGCCGTAGGAGTTCGGAAAGCCGAAGAAAAGGTCGCGGTGATCGTTGCCGGGCGCGCAGGTGACGACGCTGCCGTCGGCGAGCAGGACATCGAGCGCGAGCAGCGTGTCGTGCACCAGGCCGTAACGGAAGGAGGAGGCCTCGATCCCGACGCCCGCGGCCGCGCCGCCGATCGTGATCGACTTCAGCTGCGGCACCACGCAGGGCATGACGCCGTGCGCGAGCGTCTCCTGCGCCAGATCGGCGTAGGTCGTCATGCCCTCGGCCTCGACCTTGCCGCCGGCGACATCGACGCGGACCACCTCGTTGAAGCCGGAAAGGTCGACCCGCGGGCGCGCGGGCGCTTTGCGGTCGCGGAAAAGGTTGGAGGTGCGCTTGGCGAGTCCGACCCCGCCTGCCCCGCGCTCACGCAGCGCTTCGAGCAGACGGGTGCGCTTTTCCTCGTGCCGTTTCATACAGGAACGCCCGGCTCATCGGATAATTTTCGCCGACGTTGCCCTTGCTCACGACGATCTGGAAGAGGTGCGTCTTGCCGTTCGGCGAGCGGAACATCTCCGCGCAGGACCAGAGATAGGTGCGCCAGATGCGGCGGAATTTCTCGTCGAACCGTTTCGGGTCGAGCTTGTGGACCCTTTCCCAGTTGCGATCGAAGCGCTCGGCCCAGTCGTCGAGCGTGAGCGCGTAGTTGCGGCGCAGGTTCTCGATGTCGACCACTTCCAGCCCGCAGCGCTCGCACCAGTCGATCGCCTGCGCGAGGCTCGGGATCCAGCCCCCGGGGAAGATGTACTTGCGTATCCAGAACTCGGTGTCCCTCACGCCCACGTGCCCGATGAAGTGGATCACCCCGAGGCCGCCCGGCTTGAGATAATTCGCGTGGGCCTGGATCACCTCCCCGAGCTGGTCGCGCCCGGCGTGCTCGAGCGTGCCGATCGAGAGCAGCTTGTCGAACTGGCGCGGCACCTCCCGGAAGTCGCGCTCCAGCACCTCGACCTTGCCTTCGAGGCCGCGGCGCTTGATCTCTTTGCGCGTCTCTCGCACCTGCTCGGTGGTGGTGTTGATGCCCGTGCCGTGCGCGCCGTATTTCTCCCAGGCGTAGAACAACAGGTTGCCCCAGCCGCTGCCGATGTCGGCGAAGGTATCCCCCGCCTTGAGCAGCACCTTCCTGCAGACGTGGTCCATCTTGCTGATCTGCGCTTCTTCCAGCGTCTTCGTGCCGTCCATGAACCAGGAGCAGGTGTACGCCATGCCGACCTCGTCGAGCCACTGCCGGTAGAACTCCTGGCCGGGCCCGTAGTGGAAGCGCGCGTTCGCCTTCGCCTGCGCGATCGAGCGGTTGCTGAAGCGCAGCTCGTGCCACCAGTTGCGCAACCGGACAAGGAAAGTCGGGTGCCCGTCGAATCCCGCGTCCATGCCCGCGCGGAACACGAGCGGGAAATTGCCCTCGACGTCGATGTCGCCGTTGAAATACGCCTCCAGAAATCCTACGTGCCCGAACAGGAGCACGCGCCATGCGGCGCGGGCGTTCCGGATGGTGATCGTCACCTCGGGCGTCCGCTCGTGATTCTGCCAGGAAGAACCGTCTGCAAAGACGACGCGAAAGCAGACCTTCGTCTTTGCGCCGATGTCGGCCATTTTTTTCTTGAGCTGCGTGTTCATGATTTTCCCGGGGCGCTCTTTCCGCGCGCGCGAGGCGCGATCTTGACAGCTTTTCGCGTCAATTTGAAGTGGCCGGGGATAGCTCGGGGAAAGAGGTTACCCGGGGCGACAGCGGTTCTGCTAGTCTCTGGTGCCCGTCCGGTTCGCCCTGGCCCGTATTCGCATGAAAAGCGCCCTGCCCCTCTTCGTCGCAGCGTTGGCCTTCGCCTTCGGCTACACCCGCGCCCAGACCCCGGGGGAGGAGCTGTTCCGCTCGATCGAGAACGGCGATTTCACCGGGTTCTCCCGTCTGGTGGATGCCGGGGTGCACCTTGCTGCGAAGAACGGGCTGGGGGAGAGCCCCCTTTACGTGGCCGCGGAGAAGGGCGAGCTCGAAATGGCGAGGGCGCTCATCGCCGCCAAGGCCGACGCGCGGGCGCTCACGCCGAACGGCGAGACCGTGCTGCACGCCGCCTCCATGATCGAAAGCAGCGCGCTCATGACGGTCCTGATCGAGGCCGGCGCCGAGATCAATGCCACCAACCGCGACGGCGAGACGCCGCTCCACTGGGCGGCGATGACCGGCACCTTCCTCGCGGTGAAAGCGCTCGCCGACGCCGGCGCCGATCTCAACGTGCAGGACCTGGGAACGGGCAACACCGCACTGCACGCGGCCGCGTCGCACAACGACATCGTGCTGATCCATTACCTGCTCTCGAAGAGCGTGCGCACCGATATCCGCAACAACAACGGGCTCATTGCGCTCGAGCTCGCGAGGGCGAGCGGCCGCACCGCCGCCGTGCGCCTGCTGGAGCAGTAGCGCGCCGTGCGCGTCATCGGGGGCGGGGTGCGGGGCGACCGCGGGATCGTTTTCGCGGCGAGTTTCATGCGCGCCGTCGCGAACGGCCTGGTCGGCGTCCTCGCCGGCATCTATCTCGCCGAGCTCGGCTTCGACCCGGCGGCCTGGGGCGCGGTCCTCGGCGCCGGAATCGCCGGCACGGCGGTGGGCGCGGCCGGGGTCATGTTCTGGGGCGACCGCATCGGGCGCAAGCGCTGGCTCGTCGCGCTCGGCGTGCTCGGCGCCGCCGGCGGCATCGTCTTCGCCTTCTCCTCCCAGATCGTGGTGCTCGGCGTCGCCGCGTTCCTCGGCATGCTCAATTCGCTGGGCAAGGACCGCGCCGCGGCGCTCGCGATCGAGCAGGCGATCCTGCCCTCGACCGGCGACGACGCCGGCCGCACGCGGGCTTTTGCCTGGTACAACGTCATCCAGGACGTGGGGCACGCGCTCGGCGCCGCGCTCGCCGTGCTTCCGCCTTTCCTGCGCGAGTTCGCGGGGATGGATGCGCTCGACTCGCTTCGCGGGGCGGTGATCCTCTATGCCCTGCTCTACGCGGCGACGGCGGTCCTCTACCTCGGCCTTTCATCGCAGTCCGAAGCGCCGACCGCGGCGCTGCGCGTCGAAGTGAGCCCCCGGAGCCGCTCGATCCTCGCGAAGATGTCCTTCCTCTTCGCGCTCGACAGCTTCGCCGGCGGTTTCCAGGGCAGCGCGCTGTTCGCCTACTTCTTCCACGCGCAGTTCGGCGCATCCGAGGCGGCGATCGGCGTGCTCTACGTCGGCGCGCGCATCATGAACGCGTTCTCGCATCTCGGCGCCGCCTGGCTCGCCGCGCGCATCGGCTTGGTCAACACCATGGTGTTCACCCATACGCCCTCGAGCATCCTCACCTTCACCATCCCGTTCACCGGAAGCTTCGAGGTCGCGGCGGTGCTGTTCCTAATCCGGGAGGGGCTCTCGGAAATGGACGTGCCGACGCGGCAGTCCTATCTCATGGCGGTGGTGAGGCCCGAGGAGCGCACCTTCGCAGGCGGCGTGACCAACCTCGCGCGCATGATCGCGCGCGCCATCGCGCCGGTGTTCGCGGGGAGCGCCATGCAGGCGCTGACGCTCGGCGCGCCGATCATGGCCGCGGCGGGGTTGAAGATCCTCTACGACGCGCTGCTGTACGTTTCGTTCCGCAAGATCAAGGCGCCGGAGGAAAGGTAGTCGCCGCGATGAGCCTCGTCTCCGTGATCGTCCCGACCTACAACCGCGGCGAGACAATCCAAGCCGCTGTCGCGAGCGTGCAGAGGCAGACTTTCACGGATTGGGAGCTGATCATCGTGGACGACGGTTCCACCGACGAGACCGCCGCTCTGATCGAGGGCTCGGACCCCCGTCTCGTCCTGATCCGGCAGAAAAACCAAGGTGTAAACGGGGCGCGGAACACCGGCATGCTCCGCGCGCGCGGCCGGTACATCGCCTTCCTGGACTCCGACGACGAATGGCTCCCCCACCACTTGGAACTCAGCCTGGCCTTTTTCCGGGCCTTTCCCGAGGAGGATTTCGTCTCCGGGGAATTCTTCTGGAACGACCGGGGCCCTGCGCGCAGGGACAACTTCCTTCGCACCGCATTGACCGAGTGGTACCCGGCGCTCGCGGAGCGTGCGGGCTCCTCGCTGCTGAAGCTGCCTCTCGGAGAGAGCGATCCCTATCGCCGGGTCTTTGGGAGCGTGGAACCGATCGGGGAGTGGGGAAAGGACATCGTGGCCCGCACTCCCTATCGCGACGCGCGTCTCTACCGCGGACGCGTTTTCGAGCATATGCGCTTCGGCTTCCTCTTCGCGTTGCTGCCCACGGTGTTGACGCGCCGCGCCCAGGAAGCGGTGGGCCTGTTCGATACGCGCTACCGGATTGGCTCCGACTATGGCTATCTGGCCAATCTGTGCCGACGGTTCAAGGCGAACTACTTCTCGCTACCCATGGCGATCAGGTACGAGTACGCCCGCGACGGCGCGCGGCTGAACGAGGGCCACCTCTCGACCGACTCGACGCGGTTCGAATTCGAGCGGGATCTGCTGCACCAGTTCGAGGAATTCTTCGGGGCGGAGCGAGGCGAGGACCCCGAAATCGCCGCCCTGCGCCGTGAGAGACAGCTTGTCGTCGGCCGGGCCGCCCTCGGACAGGGAAACCGCGCTGAGGCTCTCCGCTACTTCGGAGAGGCGAAGCGGAGTCAAGGTCCGTCGCCGGCAGGCGCTCTCTGGTGGCTCGTCCGGGTCGCCCCCACCGCGGGAGTCGCGCACACGATTTACACCGGACTCCGGCGCGCGGGAGCGCTCGGGAGAGAGCTCCTTCGGGGACCCACCGCCTGGGGTCGGATCGCCCGCAAGGCTTGGGGCCGTTTCCGCGGTGCATTTACACTCAAGAGGAGGATGTGATCGGTTGGATTGAATTTCCTATCCCTTTCTTCTCCGAACTCGGTTCAACATGCGAAACGCCTGGTACTTGATCGAGTCGCGCAAGGCGGATTGCCCGTAGGGCGCGGGGTCTAATCCTGTTTTCCGCAACTGGCCGTTTAGACTGTAGATCGCGCCGCGTCGCAACGAGGCGCGCGTCTTGAAGCTGGCGCTGAACGAGACCGACACGCAGTCGCCGTTCTTCACCCAGTGCGGGTCCGTCGTCGGAATGTGGATGCCATATCCTTCCCTGAGCTCGAAGACCTGGGCTCGTTCCTGGTATCGTTCGACGAACGCCATGTTGCGGTGTATTGCCGGGCCGGAGAAGTGCTCCTCCAGCTCCTGCTCCGAAAGCACTTCCCGGTCCGAGGCGCTGAACACGCTGATCGTCTTGGTGCCACGAATCTGCAGCAGGAAATTGATCTCGTGATCCATGTGATAGGGCGTGATCGATGAGGGTGATGTCACGAAGATCGCGCCTTGCCGCTCGCACATTCCCGGCTCGATCCGTTCCGACAACGGCTCGATCTCGTCCAGACACCGGTTGAGCAGGCTCAGGCACTCGCGGTCAGCCTCCGCGCGCTTGAGCACCATCCACGAGCCGCACTCCTCGATGCGCCTGACGGTTTCCTCGGCGGACAGGCCAGTGTAGGGCGTGCGTTCCCAGTCCGGAAGGCTGACCGGGATGTTTCCGGCGTTGTACTCGACGATGCTGGGGGGAAGCGTTCTGGCGAGTTCCGCCAGCCGCGGAAGCTTAAACAGCGAATGATCCGATACATGGTGCCGGAAGAGAAACGGCTTGCGATTGAAATGGGTGCGAAACGTTTCCGGGTCGATCTCCAGCGAACGGGCCGGCGCCCAGTCGCGGACGCCGAACGAGCTCGACGAGATTGCTTCTGCGTAATTTTCGGCTTTCATATGTTCACCCAGGTTAATCCTGCCAATTGCCGTTCATCGAGGGCTTAGTTTGCGGTGGACGAATGAGCCGGCGTCCGTGGTGGATGTCTTCAGAAGCCGGTGCTTCGTCCACTTCAGCAGCGGCAGGCCCCAAGCCATGAGTTCTCCGAGCGCACCGCCGCCGACGGCCAGGCTCTGGATCGTTCTTCGATCGTTTGAAAGCCGGTTTATGAGGGAGTTATGCCGGGCCGTGCAGAAATCCATCCACCGCACGCCGGGCAGCTCCTGAAGTTGCCGGATGTTGTCCACCTCGAGCATCACGCCGGGCGAGAAACGCGCGAATTCCTCGTCGAACGCCGTCTTAAACGCAAACGAGCCCTCTCCCGCGAGGAGCGCGCAGCGACGCGCGATGGGACGGCCGTTGAAATTGATTCCCAGCATGAGCAAACGCCCGCGACGAAAAGCAGCGGTCGCCATCTCGGTAAAGAAGCGGCGGTTGGGCTCCGAGCACGCCAGGGCGGTACCGCGCCGCCCCTTCCAGCCGCCCGCCTCGACCCGGAGGAATTCTTCGATCCAGCGCTCGACGGCGTCCTCC
>VBDM01000436.1 GCA_005881355.1 Betaproteobacteria bacterium | reverse complement strand
AACGCGCGCCATTTTCGAGGAAGCGATGTACGAAGCCGGCGCGGGGGAATTGCCGCTCACGGTTCTGTTCGGGCATGCGCGCGACGCGATCGCGGCGTGTGACGTCGCCCTCGTGGCAAGCGGGACCGCGACGCTGGAGGCCGCGCTCGCCAGGAAGCCCATGGTGATCACCTATAAGATGGCCCAACTCACCTACGGCATGATGTCGAAGATGGGAACTCTGCCGTGGGTGGGCCTCCCTAACATCATCGCCGGGGAATTTCTCGTTCCGGAGATTCTCCAGGACCAGGCGACCCCCGAGAACTTGGCCCAGGCGGTGCTGAACTCGCTCAACGATCCCGTCGTCAACCGCAGGCTTCCCGAACGACTGGACCAGATACGGCGGCTTCTGCGCAGGGACACCGCGGCCCGTGCTACGGAAGCCCTCCTGCCGTGGCTGCAGTCCGCCTGATCTGCGGCGTCGACGAAGCCGGCCGCGGGCCGCTCGCCGGGCCTGTTTGCGCCGCCGCAGTGGTGTTCGAGCCGGGACGGCGCGCGCCCGCCGGGATCGCCGATTCCAAGGTCTTGAGCTCGCGCGAGCGCGAACGGCTCTCGATCCTCATCAAGGATAGAGCGCTGGCCTGGGCCGTCGCCTGGGCGAGCGTGGAAGAAATCGACAGCCTGAATATCCTGCAGGCGAGCCTGCTCGCCATGCGGCGCGCGGTGGAATCGCTTTCGGTCTCGCCCCACGAGGTATTGTTCGACGGCCCACATTGCCCGTTGCTTGCGGTCCCGGTCCGGGCGATAGTCGATGGCGACGCGAAGGTGAGGGTGATCGCGGCGGCATCCATCCTGGCGAAGACCGCGCGCGATGCCGAGATGTGCAGGCTCCACGGGCGGTTTCCGCAATACGGCTTCGACGAGCACAAGGGATATGCGACGCCGCAACACCTTCGCGCGCTGCGTCGGCACGGCGTATGCGAAGTCTATCGCCGCAGCTTCGCCCCGGTCCGCGAAATCCTGGAGCGCGAAGACTGAGGGCGCGGCGCAAATTCCGCGAGCAGCCTGCGCAGTCCTTCGCGCTCTGCAGCCGGGCGAAACAGCGGCTGGCGGGCCTCCGTAAGACGCTTCAGGCGAGCGTAATAGGCGGGGTCGAGGGCCGCACGACGTATCTGGCGCGCGAGCGAGCGCTCGTCGGCGAGCCGGTAGTAGCCGGGGTAGCCGCGGCCCAGCATGCCGACGTTCCCGGAGACCCGGGATGCGATCACCGGCACGCCCGCGGCGGCTGCTTCACAAATGACGTTGGCGCCGCCTTCCATCCGCGAGCTGAGCACGAGGAGATGGCTCCGCGAAAGCCAGCGCAACGCCACCCAATGCGGCACATTTCCCAGCGGTCGGTAACGCCCGTCGACCCGCATCAGTCGCTGCGCTTCCCGCGCCATGTCCCGCGAAAGAGCCTTCCCGAGATGCACGACCTCGAGTTGGGGCAAATCGACCAAGTGGGCCAGCGCAAGCGCGGTGCGGAACGGGTCTTTCTCTTTGCGCAGATGCCCTATCACCGCAACGCGAAAGCGGGAAGAAGGCGGTTCACCGGATGCATGGACCCGGGCGGATTGGTAAATCACACGAGCCTTGCGTCGAAATCGCGCTGCCAGCTCGAGCCTGCCCATGTCCTGGAGGACGACCAGACGATCGGCAAGCGCTAGCGAAGCCCGTGCGTCACTATCGCTGCGGATGTCCCTGTAAAGGTCTGTGCCGGTCGAGAGCGCTCCCGAAATCGCGCGATTGAGGCGTGGCTGCGTCGCGCGTGCAGCGCGATCATCGCATCGGCCGCCCGGCCATCCCAGCGAGTCGAAACCCGGACCTTGTGCCCGAGCGAGCGCAGCATCGCCGCCCAGCGCGTCGCGGTATGGCGGTTGCCGCTTCGCGAGCGCGCCCCGGCGGGGGTGATGAGCGCGATTTTCATGCTATGTTTTGAACTCTCCCATGTTTCCCCAATCCTTGTCGCAGCAATTGCGCGATGCCAGGCGGCGCACCCGGCTCCTTACCCGCGACCTCGAAGGTCCGCAATTGTTCGGTCCAAAGCTGGCGATCGTCAATCCCGTGCTGTGGGAGCTGGGACACGTCGCCTGGTTCCAGGAGCTCTGGTGCCTGCGATTGCGCTCCGACGAATCGCTCTCGGAGAGTATCCTCGACGGCGCCGATGCGCTCTACGATTCCGCGAAGCTGCCGCTGCCCGACCTTTCGGGCACGCTCGAATTTCAGGATAGCGTTCTGGAGCGCGTGCTGGCGCGGCTCGAACGGGAACCGGACAACGAGTGGTTTCTCTACTTCGTGCAATTGGCGCTTTTCCATGAGGACATGCACGCGGAAGCGTTTCACTATACACGGCAGACGCTCGGCTACGCGGACCCGCTGGACCGAGACAATGCGGGGAAGGGCGCCCTGGACGGAGACGTCGAGCTGCCCGGTGGAGAATTTCTGCTCGGTGCGGCGCGAAATTCCGGGTTTCATTTCGACAACGAAAAGTGGGCGCACCCGGTGAAGCTCGAGCCCTTTCGCATTGCCCGGGCGCCGGTGACGAATGCACAATTTCTGGAATTCGTCCGCGACGGCGGCTATAGTCGCCGCGATCTCTGGTCGCCCGAGGGCTGGAACTGGAAGGGCCGGATTGGAGGCCCGCGCTACTGGGTCGAGCATGACGGAGAATGGCGGGAGCGCCGCTTCGACGAGGAGGTGCGGCTGGGCGGCGATCTCCCGGTGTTGCACGTCAACTGGCATGAGGCGAACGCGTATTGCCGCTATGCGGGCAGGCGTTTGCCGAGCGAAGCGGAATGGGAGATAGCTGCAGCGTTTTCGCGCGTCACACCGGCCAATCTGGGCGGATCGGGACGCGTTCCCGTGGGCGAATTCGCGGAAGGAGACAGCGCTGCCGGCTGCCGCCAAATGCTCGGCAACGTCTGGGAGTGGACTTCCAGCACCTTCGCGCCCTATCCGGGTTTCGTATGCGATCCCTATCGCGAGTATTCCGAGCCATGGTTCGGGACCCACAAGGTATTGCGCGGAGGAAGCTTTGCGACGCCCTCGCGGCTGATTACCAATACCTGGAGGAATTTCTATACTCCGGACCGCGGCGACATCTTCGCGGGGTTCCGCACCTGCGCCATCGAGTGAAGTCCATCCACTCCAAAGACAACCCGCAGGTCAGGGCCCTGATCAAGCTCGCCGGATCGTCGCGGGAGCGTCGCAGGACAGGGACCACGCTTCTGGAAGGCGAGCATCTGGTGCGGGCGTATCAGGAGAGCGGTGGTGTAGCCGAGACGATCCTCGCCAGCGAAACCGCTCTCGCCGATCCGGAGGTCCGCCGGTTTTTCGAAAACGTTCCGGCGCG
>VBDM01000071.1:13073-13615 GCA_005881355.1 Betaproteobacteria bacterium | reverse complement strand
GCTGTATGACGTCGCCGCGGCGATCCAGGAGGAGAACGCGCCCGCCTCGGTGATGCCCTCCTCGAGGATTTGCCCGGCTTTGTCCTCGCGGTAATACATCACCTGGTCGCGGTCCACCGGCTCGTACTTCTGGCCTTCCGACGAGTAGATCGCGAGTTGCCGGAACATGCCTTCCATGCCGAAGGTGCGCGCCTCGTCGGGAACGATCGGCACGATGTGCCTGCCGAGGTTCTTGTCGCGCACGAGCGCGGTGAGGATGCGCACGAACGCCATCGTGGTCGAGATCTCGCGTCCTTCAGAGCCCTTCAGCTGTTGCTCGAACGCCGCAAGGGGCGGCACCGCCGGCACACTGTCCGTCTTGCGGCGGCGCTGCGGGAGGTAGCCGCCGAGCGCCTTTCTACGCTCGTGCAGGTACATCATCACCGGATCGTCGTCTTTGGGTTTATATAAAGACAGATCCTCGAGCTTGTCGTCCGGAATCGGCACCTTGAAGTGGTCCCGGATCTCGCGGATCGTCGCGATATCGAGCTTCTTCAGCTGAT
>VBDM01000071.1:11277-13068 GCA_005881355.1 Betaproteobacteria bacterium | reverse complement strand
TGATGGTCTTCGCGAGGATCACAGTGGGTTGTTCCTGGTGCTTTACCGCCGCCGCGTACGCAGCGTAGATCTTATGCGGGTCGTGCCCGCCCCGGTTGAGGCGCCAGATGTCCTCGTCGGTCATGCGAGAAACCATCTCGAGAACTTTCGGATCCTTGCCGAAAAAATGCTTGCGTACGAAAGCGCCGTCGTTCGCCTTGTAGTTCTGATATTCGCCGTCGACCGTCTCCTCCATCACGCGCAGCAGCCGCCCCTCCTGGTCGCGCGCGAAGAGCGGGTCCCAGTACGAACCCCAGATGATCTTGATCACGTTCCAGCCTGCCCCCCTGAAATCGGCTTCGAGCTCCTGGATGATCTTGCCGTTGCCGCGCACCGGGCCGTCGAGGCGCTGCAGATTGCAGTTCACGACGAAAATCAGATTGTCGAGCTTCTCTCGCGCGGCGAGACCGATCGCGCCAAGTGATTCGGGTTCGTCCATCTCGCCGTCGCCGCAGAACACCCACACCTTGCGGTTTCCCGTATCCGCAAGCCCGCGGGCGTGCAGATACTTCAGGAACCTCGCCATGTAGATGCCTTGAATCGGCCCGAGGCCCATCGAGACCGTGGGAAACTGCCAGAAATCGGGCATGAGCCAAGGGTGAGGATAGGAGGAGATACCCTTGCCGTCGACCTCGCGGCGGAAATTCAGGACCTGCTCTTCGCTCAGCCGGCCTTCGAGAAATGCGCGCGCGTAGATTCCAGGCGATGAATGTCCCTGGAAGTAGACGAGATCCCCTCCGTGCCCCTCGTGCGGCGCGTTCCAGAAATGGTTGAAGCCGATGCCGAACAGCGTTCCGACCGAGGCGAAACTCGCGATGTGGCCACCCAGCTCGTCGTCCGACTTGTTCGCTTTCGCCACCATGACCATCGCGTTCCAGCGGCAGAACGAGCGGATGCGCTCCTCGAGCGCGTGGTCGCCGGGAGAGCGCTCCTCCAGATGCGGCGGAATCGTGTTGAGGTAAGCGGTATTGAGCGAGAACGGAATGTAGGCTCCGGAGCGGCGCGCCTTGTCGACGAGCTTCTCCAGAAGAAAGCGGGCGCGCTGGGGGCCCTCGTGCTCGAGCACCGCTTCTAGCGCATCGAGCCACTCCTGTGTCTCAAGGGCATCGGGATCGTTGGCGGCGGAAAATTCAGGCAGCGCAGACATCAGCTTTCCCTCGTCGCAAATGCTCGGGCGGGAGTTCAGGACTTGCGAAAGAGTGGCTTGAAGCTTACTCCGCCGGCTCGACCGGATCAATTACAGCTTGTTCCGTTTCATGAAACCATACTTCGCATCATACAATTAAAGACTTCGCGTCATCAGAGCGACCGGCTCGTGGCTGGACCGGGTCAAGCCACGAAAACCGGGATGCTAGAATGCGCGCCTTTCCCGCGCTCGCCACGTCGCTTTTTTCCCCATGCATACCCGCATCCTTGACGGCAACGCCACCGCGCGCGAGCTCCGAGAGGGGCTTATCCGGCGCGTCGCGGCCCTTGCCGCAAGCGGTGTGCGTCCGGGGCTTGCCGTGGTGCAAGTCGGGCAGCACGCCGCATCGAAGGTCTACCTGCAGAACAAGATCAAGGCGTGCAGCGAGGCGGGCCTGCATTACGAGCACATCGAGTTGCCCGAAGCCGCGGGCGAAGCGGCGCTGCTGGGGCGCATTCGGATCCTCAACAACGACGCCCGCGTCCACGGAATTCTCGTGCAGCTGCCGCTGCCGCAGGGGTACTCTTTGGATCGTGTACTCGAGACGATAACCCCGGCAAAGGATG
>VBDM01000071.1:10632-11180 GCA_005881355.1 Betaproteobacteria bacterium | reverse complement strand
GGAAGGCCGGCATGCGGTCGTGGTCGGCCGCAGCAACATCGTCGGCAAACCGATGGCGCTGTTGCTCTTGCAGAAAGGCGCCACCGTCACCATCTGCAACTCCAGGACGCCCGATCTGGGCGGGATGACGCGTCAGGCGGATATTCTCGTGGCGGCCGCGGGCAGACCCAAGCTTGTCACGGCCGGGATGGTCAAGCCCGGTGCCGCCGTCATCGACGTCGGCATCAACCGGCTGCCGGACGGAAAGCTCGCGGGCGATGTCGATTTCCAGAGCGTGCTGGGAATCGCCTCGTGCATCACGCCGGTCCCGGGCGGGGTCGGCCCCATGACGATCGCGATGTTGCTCGAGAACACGGTCATGTCCGCGGAGCGCTCCGCTGCGGCTCGCGAAAGGGCCTGAGGCCGTCGGTGAACGCCTCCGGACGCAATCCGCGGGCTGTGGCGTTCCACCAACAAGGTTCGGGTGTTGAACTTGAAATTGAATGTCAATCCGCTGCTCGATTTCTCCGGGTTGCCGCGCTACAAGGCGGTCCGGCCGGAACATGTCG
>VBDM01000071.1:0-10622 GCA_005881355.1 Betaproteobacteria bacterium | reverse complement strand
GTGCTCGCCGAGAACCGCGCCCTGATCGCGCGGCTTGCAGACAAGAGCACGGCCGCTTCCTGGGACGAGTTCGCCGAACCGCTGGAAAACGCCAATGAACAGCTGTCGCGAGCCTGGGGCGTAGTCGGTCACCTGCACGCAGTGGACGACAACCCCGCTATCCGCCATGCGTACAACACCTATCTGCCCAGGGTCACGCAGTACCGCACCGAGCTCGCGCAAAACTTCGGTTTGTACGAAAAATTCAAGGCTTTGCGCGCTTCGGGGGATTTCGAGAGCTTGTCGCAGGCGCAGCGCAAGAGCGTCGAGAACGACCTGCGCGACTACCGTTTGGGCGGAGCTGAGCTCGCGCCGGAGAAAAAGCGGCGCTTTGCCGAGATCGAGGAGGAACTCGCGGCGCTCGAGGCCAAGTTTTCCGAGAATCTGCTCGATGCAACCAATGCGTTTTCGGCGCTGATCACCGACCGCGGAGAATTGGCCGGGATCCCGGAAGACGTGTTGCGGGCGGCGGAAGAAGCCGCGCGCAAGGATGGGCAAGAAGCTTGGAAGTTTACGCTGCACGCGCCCTCTTACGGACCCTTGATGCAATACGCAGAGAATCGCAGCCTGCGGGAAACGCTGTATCGCGCGCACGTCACGCGGGCGAGCGAATTCGGGAAACCGGAATTCGACAACACCTCGATCATCGTGCGGGAGCTCCGCCTGCGGAAAGAAAAGGCGCAACTGCTCGGCTACCGGAGCTTCGCGGAACTTTCGCTGGTGCCGAAGATGGCCGAGTCGCCGGGGGCTGCACTCGACTTCCTCAACGATCTTGCCGCAAAAGCACTGCCCCGCGCCCGCAAAGATTACGCGGAGCTCGAAGACTTCGCACGTAGGGAGCTCGGGCTCGAGGAACTCCGTGCCTGGGACATCGCGTTCGCGTCCGAAAGACTGCAGGTGGAACGCTACGCGTTCTCCGACCAGGACGTGAAGCAGTATTTCCAAGAATCCAAAGTCCTCGAGGGCATGTTCCGGCTGGTCGAGATTCTGTACGGCATACGCATCCTTCCGGACGCGGGTGAAATCTGGCACCCGGACGTTCGTTTTTTCCGAATCACCGATGCGGGCAGCAAGCTTATCGGCCAGTTTTATCTCGATCCGTATTCACGGGAAACCAAGCGCGGCGGCGCCTGGATGGATGAGGCGATTGCGAGGCAGCGACTCTGGGGCGAGCTCCAGATCCCGGTCGCCCACCTCGTTTGCAACTTCCCCGCGCCGGTCGGGGGCAGGCCAGCGCTGTTGACCCACGACGACGTGATGACACTGTTCCACGAATTCGGACACGGTTTACACCATCTCCTTTCACGGGTCGACTACTTGGGCGTCTCCGGAATGCGCGGGGTCGAATGGGACGCCGTCGAGCTGCCTTCGCAGTTCATGGAAAACTTCTGCTGGGAGTGGGCCGTGCTCGCCCGCATGACTGCTCACGTGGAGAGCGGGGAGCCCTTGCCGCGCGCGTTGTTCGACAAGATGCTGGAGGCAAAGAATTTTCAGAGCGGAATGCACACGGTGCGCCAGATCGAGTTCGCGCTTGTCGACATGCACCTGCACCACGAATACGACCCGGAAGGAGCAAAAACGCCGCTGCAGCTGCTGGAAGAAATCAGGGCGAAGGTCGCCGTAGTAACCCCGCCCCGGTACAGCCGTTTCTTGAACAACTTCTCGCATATCTTCGCCGGTGCTTACGCGGCCGGCTACTACAGCTACAAGTGGGCCGAAGTGCTCTCGGCGGACGCCTACAGCCTGTTCGAGGAGAAGGGCGTGCTCGACGCCGGAACCGGTGGGTGCTTCCGCGACGAGATCCTCGCTGTAGGAGGCAGCCGCCCGGCGCTCGAGTCGTTCAAGGCGTTTCGTGGACGCGAGCCGCGGATCGACGCGCTGTTGCGACACAATGGTATGATCGCCGCCTGAGGAGCGTTACCGCATGCGCATACCTTTCATCGCTGCAGCGGTTCTGTCGATTGCCTGCGCCGATGCCTCGGGGCAAGCCTACCGTTGGGTGGACAAAGAGGGTAAGGTTCACTATACGCAGACTCCACCGCCGCCCGACGCCAAAGCCGTGCAAAAAAAGACTTTTCGCCACGGGCCGGTCGAGACGTCGAACCTGCCCTATGCCACGCAGTTGGCGGCAAAGAATTTCCCAGTGACTCTTTACACTTCGACGGACTGCCTCCCTTGCGATCAGGCGCGCGCGCTGTTGGTCAAGCGCGCAGTACCGTTCAAGGAAGTCGGCGTTGTCACTCAAAAGGACGTTGACGAGATCAAGGGACTGTCCGGCAAGACTGACGTGCCGCTGCTGACCGTCGGCGCGCAGGTGCAAACCGGATTCCAGGAGAGCCTCTATAACGGCCTGCTTGATTCGGCCGGATATCCGTCTTCGGTACCTCAGGTGCCGATCGAGGCGCTGCGCAAGATGGAACCGGCTGCCAAATCACCGGCTCCAGCCCAAGCGCAGCAGGGCGCGGGCGCGCCTCCAGGTTCCTATAGCGCCTATAGATAGCAAGAGCGTCGGCTTTCCAGACGGGGCGCGAAATGAAGCTCGCGTCATGGAACGTCGATTCGCTCAAGGTGCGCCCGCCTCGTCGCGGGAATGCAGACAACGGGTTTCGACACGAGGAAGGATGCATGAAACTAGTAAATCTACTGAAGGTCATCGGTCTCGTCGTCGCGAGCTGCACCTCGACCGGCGCGCTCGCGCAGGCCGCCTACCCCACGAAGCCGGTGAAAATCGTCGTGCCTTTTTCAGCCGGCGGCCCCGCGGACGTCTATGCTCGTGTTCTCGGCGACCGGCTGGAGAAGTCCCTAGCGCAACCGTTCGTGGTCGAAAACCGGCCCGGCGCCGGCGCTATCATCGGCACCGACGCTGTGGCGAAGTCCGCCCCAGACGGCTACACCTTGCTCATGATGTCGAACACGCACACGGTAAACGAGTCGCTGATTTCAAATAAGCCCTACAGCCTGATGCGCGATCTTGCTCCGATCTCGCCGATCAACTACTCGGATCTGCTCCTGGTGGTGAATCCGTCGGTTCCGGCGCAGAATCTGAAGGAGTTGATCGCGCTCGCCAAAGCCAAGCCCGGGGTGCTCAACTATGCCTCTTCGGGTCCAGGCACGCCCTACCACATGGCGGGTGAGCTGTTCAAGGCGATGGCGGGAATCGACGTCGTGCACGTGCCGCACAAGGGAAGCGCCGAGGCCCGCACCAGTGTCATCGCGGGCGACGTGCAGATGATGTTCGACGCGATCACGACGATGGCGCAACTCTCGCGCGCCGGCAAAGTGCGAGCCATCGCCACCTCCGGCAGGGGGCGCTCCACAATCATGCCCGAGGTGCCGACCGTGAGCGAGGCCGGCGTTCCAGGCTACGAATCCGTCATATGGCTCGGGCTCATGGCACCCGCGGCCACACCGAAGCCGAACATTGAAAAACTGAATTTGGAGATCCAGAGAATCATCCGCCTGCCCGACGTAAAGGAAGTCTGGGCCAAGCAGGGCGCCGTTCCGATACATATGACTTCCGCCGAATTCGGAAAATTCCTGGAGGAGGACATCCAGAAGTGGGCGAAGGTCGTCAAGGTCTCGGGAGCGAAGGTCGACTGAGGTTTAGATTCGGAGGCCTTCCTCCGCAGACCAGCATGTAGGCCAATGACCGAACGCTTCCGCCTGAGCGTCAACGGCGTTCCAGCCGAAGTCGAAGCGGACTCGGACACGCCGCTCCTCTATGCGCTGCGCAACGACCTCGGTTTGAAGGGCACGCGCTTCGGCTGCGGGAGCGGCCAGTGCGGAGCCTGCTTCGTGCTGATTGACGGCCATGCCGCGCCCTCCTGCGACACACCGCTTTGGTCGGCGGCCGGGAAGAGAATCACGACGGTCGAGGGCTTAGGCAAAGGCGGCAGCTTGCATCCCCTCCAGCAAGCCTTTCTCGCAGAACAGGCCGCACAGTGCGGTTACTGCATAAGCGGCATCCTCATCAGCGCCGCGGCGCTCCTGGCGATGAATCCCCGGCCCACCGAAAGCGAAGTCCGTGCGGCGCTCGACCGCAATCTCTGTCGCTGCGGCTCGCACAACCGGATGGTTCGCGCCGTGCTGCGCGCATCCGCGCAGCCCACCTCATGAACATCGTTGCCGACAGCGGGCTGAAGCATTCTGGAAGCCTGCAGAAGAATCCGCGGCTGTCTCAGTGGCTGCGCGTAAGCGGCGACTGCACCGTGTCGGTTTTTGTCGGCAAAGTAGAGATCGGCCAGGGAATTCTTACCGCCCTCGCGCAGATCGCGGCCGAGGAGCTCGGGGTCGCGCCGGAGCGAATCCACATGGTCCCGGCCGATACTGCGGTGAGTCCCGACGAAGGCGTCACTTCGGGAAGTCTCTCTATCCAGGACTCCGGCACGGCGTTGCGCCGCGCTTGCGCGCAGGCGCGTGCTTTGCTCCTTGAGCGCGCCGCTGCGCGTCTGCGCGTATCGACCGGCGATTTGCGCGTTGAGGACGGTGCCGTTGAAGCAGCCGGTCGCCGCACGAGCTTCTGGGAATGCGCGGACGATGCGCTGTTCGACGTCGAGGTCGACGAAAGGGCAGCATTGAAATCGCCGCGCGACTATCGCCTGGTCGGAAAGTCTGCGCCACGGCTTGATCTCCCCGGCAAGATAGCCGGTCAGCCCCGCTTCATCCAGGACATGGCTCTGCCCGGAATGATCTATGGCCGCGTGGTTCGCCCTCCGTACGGCTTCGCGGCGCTTGCATCGCTGGACGACGGAAAGGTCAAAGCGATGCCGGGCGTCGTGGCGGTGGTGTGTGATGGCGGCTTTGTCGGCGTCATCGCCGAGCGAGAGGAGGTTGCGATCTCCGCCCAGCGCGCTTTGCGGCGCGCGGCATCGTGGAAAGACGCCGCTCCGCTGCCGCAGGACGTTTACGCATGGCTCAAAGAGCACGCTGTCGAACACCGCGTCATCGGCGAGAAAGCGGACGCCGAGGCGCAATCCCGGGCGACGAAAACGCTCAAGGCGTCCTATACCAAGCCCTATATCTCGCATGCCTCGATCGGTCCGTCCTGCGCGATCGCTCAGTTCCAGGACTACAAACTCCTGGTATGGAGCCACAGCCAGGGAATATTCAATTTGCGCCGCGATCTGGCCACGGCGCTGGGTATGCGTGAAGACGCGGTCGTCGTGCGCCATAAGGAAGGGGCTGGCTGCTACGGACATAACGGTGCCGACGACGTTGCGCTCGATGCGGCGTTGCTTGCCCGGGCCGCACGCGGGCGTCCCGTGCAGGTGCAATGGATGCGCGACGACGAATTCGCCTGGGCCCCGTGCGGGCCGGCGATGGCGCTCACCCTGAGCGCGTCGCTCGCCTCGGACGGCAGCATAGTCAACTGGCAGCACGAGCTGTGGAGCAACGGCCACAGCGGCAGGCCCGGCCGCTCCGATAGTCCCGCCCTCGTCGCAGCCTGGCATTTGGCGCGGCCTTTCGAGCGACCCGCGGCGATCAACATGCCGCTCCCCGCGGGAGCGGCGGACCGCAACGCCATTCCGCTTTATGACATTCCGAGCCAGCGCATCGTCAACCACTACGTGCGCGAGATGCCCGTGCGCACCTCTGCGCTGCGCTCGCTCGGCGCATATGCAAACGTGTTTGCGATCGAGTCCTTCATGGACGAGCTCGCAGAAGCCGCGGGGTTTGACCCCGTCGAGTACCGCCTACGCCACCTGAGGGACCCGCGTGCCCGCGCGGTAATCGAGTCGGTGGCGCGGCGCGCGGGCTGGCGGGACTGGCCCCCCGGTGAGAGCCGCGGTCACGGCATCGCTTTCGCAAAATACAAGAACCTCGGCGCATACTGCGCGGTGGTCGCCGAGGTGGAGGTCGATCATGAAGTACGCGTGAAGCGGCTGCTTCTCGCCGTCGACGTCGGGCTCATCATCAACCCGGACGGCGTGATCAACCAGATCGAGGGCGGCGCGATTCAATCGACCAGCTGGACGCTGAAGGAGCAGGTGGAGCTCGACGAACGCGGCCTGCGAGGTCCCCGCCGTCGAGGTCGAGCTGATAAACCGGCCGGAGCTCCCCAGCGTCGGCGCCGGGGAAGCGGCCCAGGGGCCCACCGGAGCGGCAATCGCCAATGCGGTCGCGCACGCGCTGGGGTTGCGCGTGCGCGAGCTGCCGCTCACGCACGAGCGGATCGCCGCGGCGATAAGTCAGTCGAATTAACCGTAAGCAAACCGCCGCCGATTATTCCGCGTCAGCCTCGGTTCCGCCTTCGATGCCCAGTTCGCCGATCTTGCGGGTAATCGTGTTGCGGCCTATGCCGAGCAGGCCAGCCGCCTCGATGCGCCGGCCGCCCGTATGCGCGAGCGCCTTGGCGATCAGCGTCTTCTCGAAACTCCTGGACAGGGCTTCCATGATATTCGTCTCGCCGTTTGCCAGTCGGCGATCCGCCTCGCGCGCAAGCGCCGCGAGCCACTCGGCCGAGGGCGACGCGGTATCTTCGCGCAGCTCCGGCGGGAAGTCGCCCACCTCGATGACTTGGGTCGGCGACATTACGGTAAGCCAATGGCAGACGTTCTCGAGTTGACGCACGTTGCCGGGTAGCGCCTGGGCAGAAAGGTAGGTCATCGCCGCGTCCGACAAGCGCTTGGGCTCGACACCGAGCTCGCGGGCCGATTTTGCTAGGAAGTGCCGCGCAAGCAGCGGAATATCTTCGCGGCGCTCGCTCAACGAGGGTAGCCGCAGCCGGATCACGTTTAGCCGGTGATAGAGGTCTTCGCGGAATAGGCCCTCGCGAACGCGCGCCTCCAAGTTCTGATTGGTCGCAGCGATGACGCGGACACTGGCGCGAATCGGTTGATGGCCTCCGACCCTATAAAAGTTGCCGTCCGACAACACGCGCAGCAAGCGCGTCTGCAGCTCGGCTGGCATATCGCCGATTTCATCGAGGAACAGGGTGCCTCCCTCGGCCTGCTCGAAGCGGCCGCGCCGCAGGGCCTGCGCGCCGGTGAAGGCGCCGCGCTCGTGCCCGAACAGCTCCGATTCCAGAAGATCCTTCGGCATCGCCGCGGTGTTGATCGCGACGAAGGGCTTGTCCGCGCGCGGGCTGTGGCGGTGCAGCGCCCGCGCCACGAGTTCCTTGCCGGTTCCGGATTCGCCGGTGATCAGCACTGTGGCGTTCGACTGAGAAAGCCGGCCGACCGCGCGAAACACCTCCTGCATGGACTGCGCCTGCCCGAGGATATCCTGCGAACCCGTCGACGATTCCTCGACTTCATCATCGCGCATGCTCTCGCCGAGCGCGCGGCGGATAAGGTCAACCGCCTGGTCAACGTCGAAGGGCTTCGGCAAATATTCGAACGCGCCGCCCTGGAATGCGGCCACCGCGGACTCCAAGTCGGAGTACGCGGTCATGACAATGATCGGAAGATCTGGGTAGCGCTGCTTCAGGTCCTGCAGTAGCTCCAAACCCGAGGTGCCCGGCATGCGGATGTCTGATACGAGGACTTGCGGTGCGCCGGCCACGGTGAGTGCCTCGATCGCTTCGTTCGCCTGCGCGAAGGTCTTGAAGGGAATGCCTTCGCGCGCAAGCGCCTTCTCGAAGACCCAGCGGATGGAGCGATCGTCATCGATGACCCAGACGGGTCTCATCACGGTCTTTCAGCGAAGCGGTAGCACGATGCGGAAACAGGTCCTTCCCGGCTGGCTATCACACTCGACCACCCCCTGGTGCTGCTGCACCAGAGTCTGCGCCAGCGTAAGACCGAGCCCGGTCCCGCCCTCACGGCCGGATACCAGCGGATAAAAAATCTTGTCACGGATTTCCGCTGGTACACCCGGCCCGTTGTCGATTACTTGCAATTCTAATGCCAGCCTGTGCAGGCGCCGGGCGAGCGTGACCTGGCGCGCGACCCTGGTGCACAGAACGATCTCGCCCTCGCCTCCAAGTCCCGACGCAGCGTCCGTACGGCTACCGAGGATGGCCTGCGCAGCGTTTCGGACGATGTTGAGCACGGCTTGAATGAGCTGTTCGGGGTCGCCGCGAAACTCCGGCAAACCAACGTCGTAGTCCCGCTTTACCCTTATCCCTTCTGGAAACTCCGCAAGAATGAGGCTGCGCACCCGTTCGCACACCTCGTGGATGTTCATGGGCACCTGATTCGGAGGGCGATGCGGGGTGAGGAGCCGGTCCATCAGGGCCTGCAACCGGTCGGCCTCCTTGATGATCACGCGGGTATATTCGCGCAGGCTGGGCCGGTCGAGCTCGCGCTCGAGGAGTTGGGCCGAGCCGCGCAGTCCTCCAAGCGGATTCTTGATTTCGTGGGCGAGGTTGCGGATGAGCTCCCGGTTCGCCCGGTGCTGGCTCAGGCGTTGCTCCTCGCGCTCGATGCGCAGCCTCTGATCGATGGGCCGCAGCTCGAGCAGCAGCGCGGCCTGCGACAGCTCGACCGGCGTTGCAATGCAGTTGAGGTGCAGCGGCTCCTGGCCCGTAGGCGCCAAAGTCAGGTCCTGATCCGCGAAGCCGCGCTCCTCGCGAATCGCTTGATGGAGCAGGCCCGCGAGGGGGCCCGAATCGGCGAAAAGCCCGGGAAAGGGTTGGTGGAGAATGCTTTTGCGACTGATCGCGAACAGCGTCTCCGCCGCCGGGTTGACGTACTTGACCTGGAGCTCACTGTCCAGGAGCACCACCGCAGTGGCGAGCAACTCGAGGCCGGGAAAAGCTGCCGGGATCATGCGGGAAGAGAAGCGGCAGGACCGCGGCAGAGGCGCCACGCATTAGTATCCCGCCGCATAAGCAGCGCGGCGGCCCCGAATCTAATCCACGCCGCCCGCCGCGAGGGAACGGCGCGAGCCGCCGTTACCTGAGCCGGACGAGTTCGCCGCGAAGCTGCTCGATGTTCTGCGAGTGCTGGTTGACCGCTTCGTGGTACGGCTTGAGGCGTTCGAGGGCCCGAGAGTAGTTGCGTTCGTCGCCGTTGCGGATTCCCTCCTGCTCGGCGAGCTTCTGCCTGGCGTCGGAGAGCAGTTGCTGCTCGTTCTGCAGCTCCGATTCGAGGATCTTGCGGCGGTTTTCGTTGCGCGCCGTGGCGGCTCCCGGTGCCGCCGAGGACTGCATCGCGCGTGCAGGAGCCTGCGCCGGCACGACCGACACCTCCTTGCTGACGAGGGTGCAATTCTTGCCGAGCGTGGCACGCTTGACGTTGGTGTAGGTCGGTCGGCCACTCGTGTCCGGGCACTTGTATACCTCGCTCTGGGCGTGCCCGAAGGGCGCCGCCACCGCGATAAAAACCCAACCGATCAAACGCTTGCCCGTTGCCATGACCCTCCCAAACCCGAGTGGGAACTTTAAGTGTAGGCCAAAACAACCCTGATTTCAAATGAAAAAGGACGAAACCCCCAACTTCTAGCGTTCCGTCCCTCCTTTATGTCTTGATTTGTAGCCCTGACCCGGAGCCACCGGGTTCTTTTCGGCGGGCTCTTTAGGAGCTGTAGTACATGTCGAACTCGACCGGATGAGTAGTCATGCGAAAGCGCGTGAGTTCTTCGTGTTTCAGGGCGCAATAGGCATCCAACATGTCGTCGGAGAACACTCCACCCTTGGTGAGAAATTCGCGATCCTTGTTCAGGCACTCCAGCGCCATTTCGAGCGAGGAGCAAACCTGCTGGATTTTTTTCGCCTGGGCAGGCGGCAGATCGTACATGTTCTTGTCGATGGGGTCTCCTGGATGGATTTTGTTCTGAACCCCATCCAGCCCGGCCATGAGCATCGCGGCAAAGGCGAGATAGGAATTGGTGGTCGGATCCGGGAACCGCACCTCCACCCGGCGCGCTTTAGGGTTGGTGACGAGTGGAATGCGGCAGGCGGCGGATCGATTGCGGGAAGAATAGGCCAAATTGATCGGGGCCTCAAACCCCGGTACCAGCCGTTTGTACGAATTGGTTCCCGGATTGGTAATAGCGTTCAAAGCCTTCGCGTGCTTGATAATGCCGCCGATATAGTAGAGCGCGAAGTCCGACAGTCCCGAGTAACCGTTGCCCTGGAAGAGGTTCTTGTCGTCTTTCCAGACCGATTGGTGGACGTGCATGCCCGAACCGTTGTCGCCCACGACGGGCTTGGGCATGAAGGTCGCGGTCTTGCCGTAGGAATGGGCGACGTTCCACACCGTGTATTTCAGGATCTGCATCCAGTCGGCGCGCTTCACCAGGCTGTTGAACTTGGTGCCGATCTCGTTTTGGCCCATCGCTCCCACTTCATGGTGATGCACCTCGCACTCGACCCCCTGCTGCTCCATCGCAAGCACCATGGCGTTGCGGATATCCTGCAGCGTATCGGTAGGCGGGACCGGAAAGTAGCCGCCCTTGATCGGCGCGCGGTGGCCCATGTTGCCGCCCTCGTACTCCTCCCCGGAAGACCACGGCGCTTCCTCGGACTTGATCTTGCAGAAGCATCCGGACATGTCTACCTTCCATGTCACCGAGTCGAAAATGAAGAACTCGGGCTCGGGCCCGAAGTAGGCGGTATCGCCCAGACCGCTTGACTTCAGGTAGGCCTCGGCGCGCTTGGCGATGGTGCGCGGGTCGCGGTCGTAGCCCTTGCCGTCTGA